>NZ_JARHYI010000108.1 GCF_029258575.1 Brachyspira sp.
GGGTACTAGTTTTTTAATAGGTAATGATTCATCTGCTGTGTTTACAAGTTCAGCTTCTTTAATGGGAGTTATTAGAGATAGTATTAATTTGAATTATACAGTTACATCTAATCCTAAAGATGAATATATATTCAATGCTTCATATGCTCATATAGGGTCTTCTTATGCTTTGGGTATTGGTTTTGCTTCAGAGATTAATAAAATTTATTCCTATGATATATCTGGAATGAAAAAAAATGATATATACAGTGGGCTTTATTTGATTAATATAGGGGCAGCTTATGCTATTAATGACAGTTCTTTTATAGGGGCAAATATTAAAAGTGTAGTTAATAATAGCGAAAAAGATAATAATTTCGGAGTGTTTTTTGATTTATCGTATATGCAGTCTCTTTTTACTCCTAGCTTTAAACTTGGAATCGGAATTAAAAATTTCGGATTTTATGATAATGTATTTGCCAAAATAGATACAGATATAACAGCATCTTTAGCATATATAAAGAGTGATAATAGTTTTTCAATAACAGCACAATATACTATATCAGTTCCTTCTGTAAGTCATGAGGTATCTGTGGGTATTGAAGCTATGATTATAGATTTTAATAAATTAGGTTTATTTAAAGAAAAAAATAGTTGGTATGATGATTTACCAGAAAGTATATTAGACGCTCCTAGTGCCATACAAAAAAGACTTGCTCAAAAACTTCCTAGCGGTATTTTAGCAAGGGCTGGAGTAGGAAATAAGGGTGCTTCTTTGGGTTTATCTATTTATGTGAATTTATTTAGATTAGATTATGCTATAATTTTTGATAATTTTAGCAAGGATAATATTTCACATGATATAGGTATGAGTTTTATGTTTTAATAAGTTTAGTGATTATTTATGGCTATTTGTAAACAGAAAATATCTTCTACTGAAAATTGCGATAGAGAAGATTATAAAGACGGATTATGCATTATACATCATAATAGTAATGATAAACCAGACGGACTTTTCAGACGAATAATAAGAGATGATATTTATAGAGGATATTATAACTTTTCTTATATGATTAGTTATGAAGGGTTTAATTTTGAAGGGTTAAAGATAGAAAAGAATACTAATTTGCTTTTTCAAAATTCTTCATTTTACGGACCTTTTCAAATGAGGAATTTCAATCTATTTTCATCATTAGATTTTACAGACAGCAATTTTGAAAGCGGTTTATTTATTACAATGTCAAATGTGTATAAAGAAATCATTATGAAAAATTCTAAAATAAATATTGATTTTAATATGTCATTATCAAATTTACATTCTCTTGATATATATAATATAAAAGTTAATTGCAATTGTAATATATCTAATACCGATATAATTGATAAATTAACATTCAATCATATTCATTTTCATAATAATTTAAGCCTTCTAAATACTAGTTTGCAAGGAGATGCTAGTTTTGAGAATATCATAATAGAAGGAGATGCTGATTTTAGAAATATGATGTTTTATAAATCATTAAAATTTGAAAATGTAGAAATTAAAGGAAAAACTATACCACCTGAAATAATTAAAAATGAAAATATAGAATTTATTAATGTTTTAATAAATGGTAAAGTTATAGAAGATAATCAAAAAGAGAAAAAAGAAAAAGAGAAAAAAGAATCTCAATTAGAAAAAATAAAAGAGGCAAAGAATAAAATTCATAAAGAAACTTTTCTTAATGATGAATATTCCAAAAAAAAGTAAAATATTAAAGCAGATTTCTCTTATCTTTTAATTCATCTTTTTCTCTTATATCCTTTAATATATCTTTTATTTTAGAGTCTTTGTTATTAGGATAAATCAGTATAACTCCCTCAGATTTTACTATTGTAATGTTATCAATACCATCTGCTGCTATGAAAGTTTTATTATCATCATTAATTATAATATTATTATTAGCCTCTTTTACATACACATTTCCAACTACTACATTATTACTATTATCTTTATCATGTATTCTTCCAAGTGCCGAAAAAGCTCCCAAATCGTCCCAAAAAAAGTTAGACTTCATACATATTATATTATTTAATTTTTCCATTATACCAAAGTCAAATGATATTTTATTAATACTATTAAAAATCTCTATTTTTTTATCATTTTCCTTTGTTTCTAAAGTTTTTCTAACTTTATCATATGTATCAGGCATTAATTCTTTTATAGCGTTTAGAATATTATCAATAGACCATATAAACATACCGCTATTCCATAAATAATGTCCATCTTCTAAAAATTTGCATGCATTTTCATAATTAGGTTTTTCTACAAATCTATCAACATTATATATATTATTTTCTATATTGTCCTTTAATTTTATATATCCATAACCTGTTTCTGGTCTAGTAGGATTTATTCCTATAATGACAATATTATCTGTTTTTTTACTGATATCAATAGAATCATTTATAATTTTAATAAATATATCTTCATCTTTTATTATAGGATCTGCTGGCAATATAGATACTATGGCATTGCCTACTTTTTCTTTTATGGCTAAAACACCTAATGCTATGGCAGCAGCAGTATCTCTTCCTATAGGTTCATATATTATATTTTCTTTATTAAATGATGGTATATATTTGTTAAAAGCCTCTTCATATCTTTTACCTGTTACTATAAAAATATTCTCTTTTGATGTTATTTGTAAAGCTCTGTCTATAGTTTGTTCTATTAAAGATTTATCATCTATTATTTTTAGAAATTGTTTTGGTTTACTTTCTCGGCTTAAAGGCCATAGTCTTTCACCTATTCCTCCAGCCATAATAAGTACAGCTTTTTTCATATGATACATACCCTTTATTATATTACTTTATTTATAACTTAATTATATCTAAAAATAGATAAAAAACAATAATATTTTTAAGTATTGGATAATAATACATAAAAAACTTTATTTACATTTTATACATTATGAAATAAAAAGTTATTTTTTTGTAAAAAATGTAGTTCTTATGTTATATTAATAAATGTAAAGGTATTTATATAGCTTATAATTTGAATATTTTTATTTGACAAAAATTTCATTATGTATTAATCTTTACCCTATATTTGGAGATTTTTTGAATTTTTGAGAGGTTATATGAATAATACTGATCAATTAATATATGATGACGATGATATGCTGTCACCTATAGATGCCGCCAAAATAGTAGGAGTTTCTAGGACTACGGTTAATTATTGGGTAAGACATTATGGATTAAAGGCAGATGTTACGCCTGGAAAAAGATATAAGATAAGATACGCCGATTTGAAGGCATTTTTAGCTTTCAATAAAAAAGAAAAAAGAATAAAATTAAAAAGAAAGCAATCCAAATATAAATTAGCCATAATTGAACCTATGGAAATTACAAGAAAAAATTATGCTGAATGGCTGAAAGATGATTATGATCTTACTTGTATTTCTAATTTGATGATACCTCTTAAAGAGCTTAAAAAGATTTCTCCTGATATTATACTTATGGATATTAATTTATCAGAAGATAAGGATTATTTTTATCTATTAGATGAGATAAAAAAAGAGATTTCTCTAAGAACGGCATTGATTATTATAATTACAAAAAGATATAATGAAGATGATGTTGTAAATGGGCTTGAAAAAGGAGCATGCGACTATGTAAAAAAGCCAGTAGGTCAAAATGAGCTTAAAGCTAGAATAAAAAATGCTATTAGATTCTATGTTGATGTTTAATATTTATTAGAGCATATTTATAGGATCTATATCTATTTCTATGTAGTTATCTTTTTGTGCTATGAAGTTATATTTTAATTTTTCAAAAAACTTTTTTAGAAGAGAATGTGATGGAGTTTTGATAAGTATATTCCATCTATAATACTTATTTAATTTGCTCATAGCACATGCTGAAGCCCCTAATATTATTATTTTATCAGAATTTTCATAAGTTTCCATTCTAAGCATATCAGCTATTTTATTAGCATCATTTTCTACTTTACTTTCATCTAATCCTCTTATCACCAATCTTACAAGCCTTGCAAAAGGAGGATAGTTTAAAGGAGCTTTTCTATTTTCTATTTCTCTATTGTAAAATGATATATAATCATGATTTTTAGCACATTCTATACTATAATTTTCAGGAGAATATGTTTGAATATATACTATACCGTTTTTTTCTCCTCTACCACTTCTTCCTGCTACTTGAGTTATTAAGTTAAATGTTCTCTCTGAACTTCTGAAATCTGGTATATGAAGCGACATATCTGCTAATAATACACCCACCAAAGTAACATTAGGAAAATCAAGACCTTTGGCTATCATTTGAGTACCTACTAATATATCTATTTCACCATCAGAAAATTTTTTGAATATTTTTTCATAGTTTTTAGTGCCTCCTACAGTATCCTGATCCATTCTTTCTATCACAGCATTCGGAAAAAGTATTTTAAGATGCTCTTCTACCTTTTCTGTACCGCTTCCTATTTGTTCAAAATGTCCTATTTTACATTCATCGCAAAGATCATCTAAATATTGAGTATATCCGCAGTAATGGCACATAACAACATTTTTCTTTTTATGATATGTGAGCGAAACGGAACAGTTAGGGCATTCTAATACTCTCTGACAATATGAACAGCTTACAACAGGAGCATAACCTTTTCTATTAAGAAATAATATAATTTGTTCTTTTTTATCTAATTTTTTATTTATTTCCTCTGCTAATTTTTGGGTAATCATAGGAAAAGCATCGGCTCTTTTTTCTTTTTTTAAGTCTAATATTTTTACTTCAGGCATATTAACAGATGCTGCTCTTTTATTTAATGTTAAAAGCTCTATTTTTTCCATCAAAGCATAATAATAGCTTTCTATTGACGGTGTAGCACTTCCCAAAATCAGTGTAGCATTTTCCTGAGACTTTCTATAAAAAGCAACCTGTCTGGCATGATATCTAGGAGTATCGCCTGCTTTATAGCTTGTTTCATGCTCTTCATCTATAACTATTATTCCTAAATTAGGAGTAGGGGAGAATATGGCACTTCTAGCACCTATAACTATTTTTATTTCATCTTTTTTTATCATCTGCCAGTATTTATATTTGGCATTTGGAGATAATTTACTATGAAGAACTGCTATTTTACCTTCAAATCTTTCAGCGAATCTTTTTATAGTTTGCGGAGTTAAAGATATTTCAGGAAGTATAACTATAGCCTGCTTACCCATATCCACAACTTTTTTTATAGCCTGTAAATAAACTTCCGTTTTACCGCTTCCTGTTACACCATGAAGTAAAAAGGTTTTTGCATTATTTGATTTTATACTTTCTGTGATTTTTTTGAGTACATTTTCCTGTTCATCATTGAGTTTTAGATATGGTTTTTGTTTTGCAGGTATTGGTTTGGCTTTCTTTTCTTTTTTTGATGGAGTTCCTACAGGCAGTGCTGCAAAAAGAGCTTCACCAAAAGATGAATGATAATAATTACTTATCCATTTAGCTAATTTGAATTCTTTATTGGAACATATAGGTTCAAGATCAATTCTAGCTTTGATAGGATATACTTTATAGTTTCCGTCTATAGTTTCAACTTCTTCTATAACAATACCTTTATTGTTTTTTCCTTTAATAGGAGCAACAACTCTGCATCCTATCAAGCTATCATTAATCTCATCTGGTTTTTTGTATGTAAGTATTTTATCTATAGGCAGATTGAAAACAACTTTAACATACATTATTATTACATTTTTTCACGACGTTTTTTATCTTCGTATTTAGACATACAATTTACACATCTTAAAGTATAAGGCAAAGCAGTTAGTCTTTCTTCATTAATTTCTTCTTTACAATCAATACATTTACCGTAAGTACCATCATCTATTCTTTTAAGTGCATTATTAAGCATATCTAATTTATCTTTTTCTTTTTGAGAGAAATTCATAAGATTTTGTTTTTCATAAGCCTGAAATGCTATATCTACCATATCTCCATAAGAATCATCTTTAAGAGCCTCATAAGTTTCATTTCCGCTTAATAATTCATCTAAAGTCTTTTTCTTTTCCTCTAATAATAAACATTTAAATTTTTTTAACTTCTTAGCAGTCATATACAAACCTTTAAGCAATAGTAATCAAATTAATATAGTTTAACGTTTGGAGAATTGGAAACGTTTTCTAGCACCTGATCTTCCGTATTTTTTACGTTCAACTACACGGGAATCTCTAGTAAGAAAACCATTTCTTTTTAAAGTAGTTCTGAAATCCTGACTTTCTCCTACTAAAGCTTTAGCTATACCATGTCTTACAGCATCAGCCTGAGCAGAAACACCGCCGCCATGTACATTAGCAAATACATCATATTTTCCAAAATTACCTGTTGTTTTCAAAGCATCTTCTACTACTTTAAGAAGAGCTGCTCTGTTACAGAAATATTCAGTATAATTTTTGCCATTTATTAAAATTTTACCGCTTCCTAAAGTTATACGAACTCTAGCATTAGCTGTTTTTCTTTTACCAGTAAAAATAGTTAATTGTTTAGCTGCCATTTTTGTCTCCTAATTATATATTTACTACAGTAGGTTTATTAGCTTCATGCGGATGCTCACTTCCTGCATATACTTTTAACTTCTTAAGATGAAGTCTTCCCAAAGGATTATGTGAAAGCATACCTTTTACAGCTATTTTAACCATTCTTTCAGGGCTTTTCTCTAATAATTCGCCGTAACTTATAGCTTTAATTCCACCTGGGTAACCTGTATGTCTATAGTGAATTTTGCCTTTCTTTTTATTTCCTGTTAGTACTATATCTTTTGCATTGATAATAATTACATAATCACCATTATCTAAATTGTATGCATAGTCTACTTTATGTTTGCCTTTAAGCATATAAGCTGCTCTGCTTGCTACTCTTCCTAATGATTTACCTTTAGCATCGATTATTAACCAATTTTGTTTAATATCTTTTTGTGATAACACGTAGGTACTATTTTTTGTTTTTAATGTTTTCTTATCCATAACATACACACCTTGATTTAACGTTTAAAAAATTTGGTAGTTTATAAAATATTAAAATGTAACGGTGCGTAATTATACCATAAAAATATTGTAAAGTCAAATTTAAATTCTTATAAAATTATTCTTATAATAGAGAATGCTGTTTTTATACCTATTAGGTTAATTATTTTTAATGATTTCTTTAAGCCTATTATTTTGATAACATATATAATATTTTTTGCTTTTGCTATTTTAGGAATATTTTTTATACCTATTATTTTCATTATACCTTGGAATTTCTTTAATCCTATGATTTTCACTATTTTTGATATTTTTTTCATTTTATTCATAGGCATTACCTAATTTTATTTTAAATGCATATTATCTAAAAGTCTAGTGGAACCACAATAATATGATATAAGTATAATAGAGTTTTTTGTTGCAGTCTCGATACTTTTAAGAGTGTCTTTATCTATAATATCGAGATATTCTAATTTAAGCATTTTATGAGGTTTCAAATTATTTTTTATTATATCTATCAAATAAGATGATTCTGTACCGCCTTTTTTGAACTCCTCTCTAGTTTCTTTAAGAAGTTTATATATTATTTTAGCTTCTTCCTTTTCTCTTTCACTAAGAAGGCTATTCATACAGTTTATAGCAAGCATATTTTCATCTCTTACTATAGGAATGGTTTTTAATGATATATTATAATTCAAATCCTTTATCATTTTTTTTACAATAATAACTTCCTGATAATCATATTCAATTAAATATACATGAGTAGGAGATATTATATTAAAAAGTTTAGACATTATTGTAATTATGCCCTTATAATAAATAGCCTTTAAAATCTTATGATATTCTATGTATTTATTATCTATATTTAGAGAAATAGAATAATCATCAGCTATCATCTCCTCTACAGAAGGAATAAATAATGCATCTGCTTCGGATTTTTCTAAAAGCTTTTTGTCATTTTCCAAATTTTGAGGATATTTTTCTATATCTTCTACTTTTATGAATTGAAGCGGGTTTAGAAATATACTTACTATTATAATATTACATTCTTTTTTTGCTTTTTTTATTAAAGCAATATGTCCTTCATTTAATGCCCCCATAGTAGGTATTAGGGCTATGGAATTATTTTTATTTTCATTAACAAATTTATATGCACTTTTTATATTTTTTAAAATAATTAAAGCCATATATTAATCCATTTTTTTATTCATTTTATCCTGATTTGTAGCAGGTTCATAAAAATATAATGCTAATATAGTTTGAATCGGAAACATTATAATAGCTTCAATAAACATACTGAATCGTCTAATAGTAAATATAATATCTTTTTTTAATACAAAAATATTTAGTATATAAAGTATCTTACTTGCTGCAAATGCCAAAAATAGTAATATTATTAAAAAGTAAGGCAATGAATTAGGTGCAGGAAGTAAAGTAATATATTTAGGAGTTTCATTATTATTAGAATTAACTATAAATAAAAATATTCCAAATAAGTATATAAAAGCAAATACAGCATCCAATATTATAGTAACAAGTTCGGCATTTTTATGAGATATTTCAGGATAAAGTAAAGTACCACAGGAACGGCATTGTTTAGCATATTTATCATTAACAGTTTTGCATGATTTACATTTAATAGTTTTAGCCATAGTTTTATATCAACTCCTTAATTTAATAAGTCAAACTACAATATCATATTTATAAATAATAAAATTGTCAACTATTAGAGTAAACAATAAATATATAATTAAAAAATTATTTAGGATTTTATTATTTATTCCGTTGATATAATTATGAAGCAATTATGGAAAAAGTTTGAAGAAGAATGTTTTTGTTATTTACAAAATACATATAGAAATACAGTGTTTGAATATTATGGAAGTTCAGATTCTACAGTTTCCGATATAAAAGTAGTTTATAATAATTTTTTTATTGAAGTAAAATCAAATATATCTCAGTGCGGTCAGTTTGTTGTTTTTAAAACTGGTAATGTATTTAAATATTCAAATAGAAATAAAACTACTATTAATAAATATTCTGATTATATAATAAATTTTATGAATAAATATTTTTATGATTTTTATAATACTGGTACTAGTGGAACTGATATTAATATGAATAAGAAAATATTTGCTTCTTGGATAATAGATTATTATAGAACTAAGAGTACAAAAGATTTTATTACAAAAGGAGATGATTATATTATTATCCTATTAGAAAAAATAGGAATATATTTTGATATAACAGCATGTTATAGAGTAAAGAAAAGCGGTTCCTCAGATC
>NZ_JARHYI010000145.1 GCF_029258575.1 Brachyspira sp.
GTTTGAAAATAGCGGATATTGATCCTAGAAAATCTGAATATGATAATTGCTTTACTATTTCTGATAAGGCTAGAAATTTAGGCGGTGCTGTGCTTACTGCAATGATGTATTTATATAATAAAAATTATAAAAGGAAATTATTATGAATAATGAAATTGATTTAATCGAATTAAAAAAACATGCTAATATTTATTCAGAAGATACTAAGCCATTAGAAGATGAAAAGAGAGACTGGAATACTTGGAGTATAGCTTCTCTTTGGATAGGTATAATGGTATCAATTCCTGTATATATGCTGGCAGGAGGATTAATAGCTTCTGGAATGTCATGGATACAAGCTATTTTTACAATAGTGCTTGGTCATACTATTGTAATGATTCCTGCTGTACTATTAGGTCATTTTGGAACTAAATATGCTATAGGTTATCCTTTATTATCAAAATTAGTATTTGGTCCTAGAGGAAATGTATTTCCAACTTTAATAAGAGCTTTTTTAGGATGTTTTTGGTTTGGAGTTCAATCTTGGATAGGCGGTACGGCTATAAATTCTATAATAATTAATATTATACCTTCTTTTAAAGGAGTCTTTGCTGTACAATTTATTTCATATTTAGTATTTTTAATTATAAATATTTATATAGCAATTAGAGGAGCCAAAGCTTTAAAAATATTTGAGCAGTTTTCTGCTCCTATATTGATAGGATTATCATTATCTGTATTAATTTGGGCATATAAAGTTGCAGGAGGTTTTGTAGAGATATTTAGTTATTCAACTTTGCATGGAGGAAATAATTTTGCACAAATAGTTTTCCCTGCTCTTACAGCTATGATAGCTTTTGATAGTACTATAGCTATGAATATTTCAGATTATACAAAAAATGCTAAAAAGCAAAGTCAGCAATTTATAGGTCAATTTTTGGGAGCTCCTATTATGACTGCATTTATAGTTTTTGTTGGAGTTTGCGGAACTATAGGGGCACAAATACAATTTGGTGATATGATATGGAATCCAGCTGATTTAGTGGCTAAATTTGATAATCCTATAATAGTAATTATATTTTCAATATTTATTATAATTGCTACAATGACAACGAATATACCTGCTAATTTAATACCTCCAGGAATTATTTTTTCAAATATATGGTCTAAAATATTTACATATAAAAAAGCTATTCTTACAGTTTTAGGTATTTCTATAATTGTAATGCCTTGGAAGGTTTTAGAAAATCCTAATAATTATATATTTGAAGTTAATGGAACTTTAGCTACTTTTTTAGGTCCTATGACAGGAATATATATGTCGTCTTATTGGAGTCAATATAAAACAAAAATCTCTTTATTTGATTTGTATAGAATAGACGGAGGGCTTTATTATTATAATAATGGTTGGAATATAATTGCTATGATTATATTATTTGCATCTACTTTAATAGTATTATTAGGTAAATTTGTTAATGTCCCAATATTTAAATTTTTATATGAAAGTTCTTATGTATTTGGATTATTAATAAGTTTTTTATTGTATGCTATATTAATAAAATTTACTAACAAGGAGGTAAAAGCATGAAAACTATTATAAAGAACGGTACTATAGTTAATGCTTCAGAAACTTATAAAGCTGATGTATTAATAGAAGATGAAAAAATTTCAAAGATAGGAACAGATTTAAAATGCGATGATGCAGAAATTATTGATGCTTTAGGTAAATATGTGATGCCGGGAGGTATTGATGTTCATACTCATATGGATATTAATGTGGGTATAGGAAGAGCTGTTGATGATTTCTATACTGGTACTATTGCTGCTGCCTGTGGAGGAACTACTACAATAGTTGATCATATGGGTTTCGGACCTAAAGACTGTGATGTATTTCATCAATTAGAATATTATCATACTCTTGCTAATAATAAATGCGTTATTGATTATAGTTTTCATGGAGTTTTACAGCATGTTAATGAAGATGTTCTTAAAGGGCTTGAGGTATTAGCAAAAGAAGAAGGCTTACAAAGTACAAAATTATATTTAACTTATAATTATAAAATAGAAGATGATAATGTTTTAAGAGTATTGAAGAAGATGAAAGAACTTAATGGAGTATCTGCTTTCCATGCTGAAAATCATTATGTAATAGAATATTTAAAGAAAAAATTCGTAGAAGAAGGAAAAACATCTGCACATTATCACCCTATAAGCAGACCTGCAGAGGCAGAGGCAGAAGCTGTTAATAGAATAATACATTTATCCGTTATAGCTGGAAATGCTCCTGTTTATATAGTTCATACTTCAGCTGGAAAGAGTGTAGATGAAATTGTTAATGCAAGGGCTTTGGGACATAAAAATATATTTTCAGAAACTTGCCCTCAATATTTAGTTTTAACTGATAAAGAGTATGATAGAGAGGACGGACTTAAATTTGTTATGTCGCCTCCATTAAGGAAACAGGAAGACTGCGATAAATTATGGAAGGCAATAGATGACGGACATATTCATGTAATTGCAACAGATCATTGTCCTTTTAATTATGAAACTGATAAGGTAAAAGGAAAGGAAAATTTTACTAAATGCCCTAATGGTGTCGGTGGAATAGAGGAGAGATATCCTTTAATGTTCTCTGAAGGTGTTATGAAAGGAAGAATAAGTATAAATAGATTCGTTGAAACTTTATGCTATAATCCAGCCTTAATATATGGACTTTATCCTCAAAAAGGTGCTATCATTCCAAATGCTGATGCTGATATAACTATAATAGATACTAATAAAAAATCTGTTATAACTCAATCAAATATGCATGGGGCTTGTGATTATACTGCTTATGAAGGAATGGAGCTTTTATGTACTATTGATACTGTAATATCAAGAGGAAAAGTTATATTCAAAGATAATAAGTTTTTAGGTGATAAAGGATATGGTAAATTTATCAAGAGAAAAACTTTAGATTATTATGCTGACAGTACTAATCATTTCAAATTAGGAAGTTTCATAGATATTGATTGTAATTAAATATACAAAAAATCATTATATAAAAATAATCGGCTATAATTCAAAGTCGATTATTTTTTATATTAATTCTTTACTAATTATGTTAATATTTCAATTAAAATCATTTTAAAATTATATTTTTATATTATTATAGATTAATCTTTTTATATTTGTAAATATTTGAAAATAGTTTATAATATCAAAATTAATAATTTTAAGGATATTAAAAATGGCAAAACCGATAACAAAAGAAGGATATGATAAAGCTAAAGAAAAACTTGCAGAATTAAAAGCAGAATTTGAAACTTTACCTGCTATTATTGCCGAGGCTAGAGAAAAAGGCGATTTAAAAGAAAATGCTGAGTATCATGCTGCTAAGGAGAAACAAGGATTATTGAATGCTCAAATATCAAAGTTAGAAAGCGATTTAGCAGGCTGCGAAATAATAGATCCAGCTAATTTAGACAAAGATACAGTAACTTTTGGTAAAAGAGTAAAAGTTAAAGATAAAAATAGAAATGCTGTTTTTGAATATAGAATAGTAGGCGAATTAGAAGCTGATATGAATAAAAATGAAATAACAATAGTAACACCTATTGCTAAAGGATTATTAGGTAAAAAGATCGGAGATCTTGTTACTATAAAGGTGCCTGCTGGAGATAAAGTTTTAGAGATATTGGAAATTAGTATATAATTTTGTTATAATTTCATTTATCAATAGAATTCTTTTATTTTTTGTTGAACTTTTTATTATAATAGCATTCTAAAAGTGTAATTGTACTTGAAGTTTTTAAATAAAGTTATATATTTAAAAGTATATTCCAATTTTTAGGAGTTTCATATGTCTAAAATGAAAATTATGATAGCATCATCTGAGGCTTCTCCATTTATAAAAACAGGGGGGCTTGCTGATGTTGTTGGTGCTTTACCTATATATTTAAATAAATTAGGTGCTGAAGCTTTTGTTGTACTGCCTAAATATAGAGATATTAATTTTCATGATTGTTATTTAGAGAATATACTTCCTACTATGGGAGTATGGATGGGAAGCGGAGAAGAATGGTGTTCTGTATTTAAAACTGTAAAAGATGGGGTTGATTTTTATTTTATAGAACATCATAGTTTTTTCAGCAGGGAAGGACTTTACCATGATGCTTCTTTCAATGATTATCAGGATAATGCTTGGAGATTTGGATTTTTTTCAAGAGCTGCTTTACAATTATGTAAGGATTTGCAGATTGATGTTGATGTTGTACATGCCAATGATTGGCAAACTGCAGCTATTCCAGCTTATATAAAAACTTGGCATTGGAATGATAAGATAGGACATGCAGCTAGTATACTCACTATACATAATGCTAATTATCAAGGTATATACAATGCTTCTACAACTTATGATTATTTAGGTTTAGGTTTGAATAATTTTAGTCCTGATACTTTTGAAGATCATGGGAATATCAATTTACTTAAAGGCGGAATATTCTTTTCTGATGTAGTTACTACTGTAAGCCCTACATATGCAAGAGAAATTGCTTCTCCTTATGGAGGACATGGTATGGCTCCTTATTTGCAAAATAAAACTACAAGCTTCTTCGGAATACTTAATGGTATTGATGAAAATATCTGGTCGCCTGAAAATGATAAATTTATACCTGCTAATTTCTCAGCTGATAATATGAAAGGGAAAACAATATGTAAGAGAGAATTGCAAAAAAGATTTTTACTTGAAGAAGATGATGATGTAGTTTTAATAGGTGCTATTGGAAGATTTGTAGATCAGAAAGGATATCATTTGATAGCTTCCATGATAGATTCTTTAGTTAATAATATGAAAGTTCAATTCTGTATACTAGGTACTGGTGATAAGGGACTTGAGGGTTTCTTTGGCGATTTACCTAAAAGATATCCAGGAAGAGTTGGTTCTTATATAGGTTTTAATAATGAATTATCACATTTGATAGAGGCTGGATGCGATTTATTTGTAATGCCTTCTTTATTTGAGCCTTGCGGACTTAATCAGATGTATTCTTTGAGGTATGGTACTTTACCTATAGTTCATGCTACAGGAGGACTCGAGGATACTGTTGAAAATTATAATGAGCAGACTGGAGAAGGTAGTGGATTTAAATTTTATGATTCTAATCCTTCGGCATTATATAATACTATAGGGTGGGCTGTTAGTGTTTATTATGATCATAGAGATAGATTTACAGCTATGCAGAAAAGAGGTATGAAAATAGATAATTCTTGGGAGAAAAGTGCTAAGGAATATATCAAGGCTTATGAGCTTGCTATTTTAAATAAAAATAATTATGATACACATTGCGGTTTATGATGATTTTTTAATTAATATATTGGAGATGCAGTATGGGAAAAAATAATAATATTTTATATGTTATGTCTGGGCAAAATTTTCAGGATGAAGAATATTTTGAAAGTAAAAAAATTTTTGAATCAGCTGGATACAAAACAAAGGTATCTTCTACTTTTATAGGTACAGCTCAAGGTAAATTGGGTGGTATGACAAATATAGATTTACTATTCAGCGAAGTTGATGCTGTTGAATTTGACGCTATTATATTTATAGGAGGTATAGGCTGTATAACTTTATGGGACGATTGGCGTACCCAAGGGCTTGCCAAATTATTTTTGGATAATCAAAAAATAGTTGCTGGTATAGGAAGTGGTATAGTTATTATGGCTAATGCTAAAATATTGGAAGGTGTTAATGTTACTTGTATTTCTGCAGATGAATCACATGTTAGACATGGAAATGCAAATGTTGTAAAAGATAACATTGTTGTTTCTGGAAATATTATAACGGCTAATGGTCCTGATTCTTCAAAAGAATTTGCTAATGCTGTTTTAGAAGTATTAAACAATATATCTTAATTAATTTTTTATTATGAATAGAAGGTCTAAATTATTATGATCTTTTATTCATAATTTTATAAAAATAGAATTCATATCTAAATAAAAACAAATAGTCAATTCAAAATCTTATTTTATAATATAATAATAAATGGTACTAGTAAAATGATAAAAGCGGTATTTTTTGATATAGATGGAACTTTAGTAAGTTTTAAGACGCATAAAATTTCTGAATCTTCAAATAAAACTATAAAATATTTAAAAGAAAAAGGTATTAAGATTTTTATAGCAAGTGGAAGAACTTTATTTCAAATAGATAATTTAGATGATTTGGAATTTGATGGTTATATAACTATGAATGAATGCAGTTGTTTTATTAATGATAATGGAAATATTGAAGAAATATCTAGTACTTCTTTTGATAAGAATGATTTACTTTCTTTGAATGATTATCTAAAAACTGATAGATTTCTATGCACTGTTATAACTAGTGATAATATGTTTATTAATTATTCAAATGATATAATTAAAGATCTTTATGCTATAGCTAATTTTCAGGTTCCAAAATCTATATATTTAGATGATTATATTACAAATAATTATAAGGATATTTTACAGCTTAATATTTTTAATAATTCTAAATCAAACAGATGGCATTTTTCATTTGCAGATGTTAATACAAAAAATAGTGGTAAAGGTATTGATAAAATTATAGAATATTTTGATGTAGATTTATCTGAAACTATGGCTTTTGGTGATGGAGGCGATGATATAGGTATGATAGAGCATACAGCTATAGGAGTTGCTATATGTAATGCCAATGATGATGCAAAAAAAGTGGCTGATTATATTACTGATGATGGGTATACAAGGCTTTAAAACATTTCAATTTGATAGATTTTTAACTAGGAGATTTTATAATGATAAAAGCAGTATTTTTTGATATAGATGGAACTTTGGTAAGTTTCGATACTCATAAGATTTGTGATTCTTCTAAAGAGGCTATAAAACTTTTGAAAGAAAAGGGGATAAAAGTTTTTATAGCCACAGGAAGAATAAAGATGCATATAAATAATTTAGATGATTTAAAATTTGATGGTTATATAACTGCAAATGGTTTTGACTGTTATGTCGATGATAAATCTATTTATAGACATTCTATAGATAAAGATGAAGTTTATTCATTGATTGATTATCTTAAACATAAAGAGCAATTTCCATGCTCTATTATGATGAATAATGGTATATTTATTAATTATATTACTAAAGAAGTTGAAGAAGTTTCTAAAGCAATAAATCTTCCGATACCAGCAGTTGAAAATTATTATGATTTTTTAGAAGAGAATATAAATAATATTTTGCAGATAAATTTATTTGTAGATGAAAATAAAGAAAAAGAATTAATGAATAAAATATTTAAAAATTGTGAATCAAGCAGATGGCATCCAGCCTTTACAGATGTTAATACAAAAGGAGGAGGAAAGCATATAGGTGTTGATAAAATAATAGAATATTTTGGTATAGACTTATCTGAAACTATGGCTTTTGGTGATGGTGGTAATGATATCACTATGATAGAGCATGTAAATATTGGTATTGCGATGGGTAATGCTAATGAATCTGTGAAAAAGATAGCCGATTATATTACTGACGATATTGGTAATGACGGTATTTATAATGCTTTAAAACACTTTAATGTATTATAATATATATTATAGTTCTTGAAAACTCCATTTTTTTTTACTATACTTATAATATATAAATTCATAAGGTGTAACAAAAAATATTGGAGTTTTTTATGAAAGTTTTTAATACCGTTGCTTTGATACTAGGAGGAGGAAGAGGAACAAGATTATATCCTCTAGTAAAAGCACGTTCCAAACCTGCTGTATCTCTAGGTGGTCAATATAGAATGATAGATATACCTGTATCTAACTGTATTAATAGTGGATTTAGAAATATATATGTTATTACTCAATTTAATAGTGCATCTCTAAATAATCATATATATAATGCATATAGGTTTGATAATTTCTCAGGGGGGCATGTAAGTATATTAGCAGCCGAGCAAACAGATACAAATATAGATTGGTATCAGGGTACTGCTGATGCGGTTAGAAAGAATTTATCCCATTTTGATAATGAATTTGTGAATAATGTAGTTATACTTTCAGGCGATCAAGTTTATCGTATGAATTATAATGTTATGCTTCAGCATATGCTGGAAACAGGTGCGGATATAGTTGTAGGTACTGTTCCTGTTGTGAGGGAAGATGCTAAAGGTTTTGGTGTTATGTTAGTAAATAAAAGAGGTCAAATTACTAACTTTCATGAAAAGCCAAAAGAAGATGAGGCTCTTGATTCATTAAGATTAAGTGAAGAACAGAAAAAGATGTTTAATATAGAAGACCCTAGCAAAGAGTATTTGGCTTCTATGGGTATATATGTATTTAGAAGAAATGTACTTAAAGAATTATTGGCTGATGTATCTATGATAGATTTTGGTAAGGACATTATTCCAGAAGCTATTAAGAAATATAAAGTATTTAGTTATGCATTCCAAGGTTATTGGGAAGATGTAGGAACTATTAAAGCTTATTTTGAAGCTAATATATCTTTTGGAAGTAAAAATCCTCCTTTTGATTTCTATGATGAAAATGCTCCTATATATACACATGTTCGTTACTTATCTCCTTCTAAAGTTGAAAAGGCTACAGTAACTTCAAGTATCATAGCAGACGGATGTAGAATAGAGAATGCCACTATTAAAGAATGTGTAATAGGCGTTCGTTCTGTTGTTCAAAGCGGTTCTACATTAGAAAGAGTTGTTATGATGGGAAGCGACTATTATGAGGATAATGATGATATTGAAAGACTTAATGTAAAACATATTCCTAAAATAGGTATTGGTAAAAAATGCACTCTTAAAAATGTAATTATTGATAAGAATGTAAGGATTGGTAATGATGTTGTTATTACTAATAAAAAGAAAATACAGCATCAGGATAGTGAATTCTATTGTATTAGAGATGGAATTGTAATAATACCTAAAAATACAATAGTAAAAAGTGGTACAGTTATCTAATTATTTGTTAGTTTAAGTTTGTTTGTTGTGGGTAGGAGATTCTCTTCTGCCCATATATATTATATTTTAAAATTGAAAAATTTAATAAAATTTCTATAAATATATTTTATAAATATGAAAAAGATGTTATAATTTTATAGTCAAGATAGTTTATATATAAAGATTTAAGGAGAGTAAATCATGAAAAAATTATATTTTTTATTGACATCATTAATTATATTATCAGCATCTAATCTTTTTGCTGATGATTTTGTAGTTCCACCTTCTGCTTTACCTGCAAATGCTACTGGTTTTATAAAGAAAGTATTTCCTGATGCTCAAATTTTTAAAGTTGAAAAAGATGGAAGAAAATTTGATGTAAAATTATCAAATGGGGTATCAATAGATTTTTTGTTTAATGGCGATTGGGAAAATATAGATAGTGAATATACTCCTATACCAGATGCTGCTTTTCCGCCTGCTGTTATAAAGGCTGTAAAAAGTGCTTATCCTCAGGCTGCTATTATTGATGCTGAAAAAGAATGGGGAAATTACAAATTAAAATTAAATAATATGATGGAGATTATGGTAACAGGTAATGGTCAGATTATGGGGCAGCAATTTGACGATTAATAAAAGTTAATCTTATAATAAAGCAGTAAGATTAATAAGTGAAATCTTACTGCTTTTATTTTTATGAATTAATTATTATTTAAAGTATTTATTAATGTTTCAATATCTTCTCTTGTGATAATTTCTCCACTCATAGTAGACAGTGAACGAAGAGGAGTTTCAAGCATCATGCTTTCAAACATTTTTTTAGTATCAGTTTTATCATCTTTAAATAAATTATCAAGTCCTGATAAAAGTTTATTATAAAAATCTTTTGCTAAATTTTCATGAAGCAAGTCAGACATATTGTTATTAAGATTGTATGGTTTAGATGCTTTTATATTTATTGGTTTTAATTTTCTTCCAAGAAGTTTTTCAAATTCATTGTCAGAAATATTTATATCATTAAAATTAAAATAGTTATCTATTTTTTTCTGATAATAATTGATAGAATGTATTTCCATACTTTTACTTAATAATAAATTTCTTGACGAATTGCCTATATATATAGTGTATATTCCATTTTCTATTTCATATTGTTTTGTATCAGAATTATAAAATGAAAAGCTTCTTTTATTTAATTTTAATATAATAGTTTTCTTTTCTTTAGGTTGTAAAAAAACTTTGATAAATGCTTTCAATTCTTTTTGTGCTTTGAATATATTGTTTTCAGGAGCAGATACATAAATTTGAGCAACTTCGCATCCGAATACATTTCCTGTATTTTCTACATCAAAAACCACATGTATATTATCAAGCCCTGCAATTGTATTGGCATCTGAAACTATTAGATTGGAGAATTCGAAAGTAGTATATGATAAACCGAAACCGAATGGGAATAAAACATTTTTTTCTGCTTTATCATAGTATCTGTAACCTACAAATATAGATTCTCTGTACTCAACAGCCTTATTACCTCCGGGAAAATATTTATAGCTAGGAGTATCTTCTAAGTTCAATGGAAAACTTTCTGCTAATTTTCCGCTTGGATTAACTAAACCAAATATTATATTGAATGCAGCACTTACAGCAGCTTCTCCAGCTAAATATAAATTGAGAACTCCTTTTACTTTATCAATCCAAGGCATTAAAACAGGAGCACCTATTGAAAGTACAACCACAATATTTTTATTGACTTTTGCAATTTCTTCTATTAGATGATTATGATTTTCTGGAAGATTAAGATGTTTTCTGTCAAACCCTTCAGATTCATAGGAGTTTATAAGTCCTGCAAATACTATAACAATATCTTTATCTTTGGCAATATTTACAGCTTCTTCTACTAAGGCATTATCTATTTCCAAAGAATTTGAATCATAACCTTTAGCATAATTAAATTCCAAATTATTTTCTTTGAAATATTCTTCAGTAGTATCTATTTTGTAAGCATTTATAAGAGAACTTCCATTACCCTGGTATCTAGGTTTTTGTGCAAACTCTCCTATAACAGCAATTGTATTTTCTTTCTTGCTAGGAAGAATTTTATCATCATTTTTTAATAATACTATAGAGTTTTCCGCAATCTTTCTTGCAATATTATGATGTTCTTCTTTATCATAAGAAAAATCATCATCAATATTATCCATAGAATATAGTGAAAAATATAAAAGTCTTTCTACTACTTTATTTAATATTTTTTCATCTATAATATTTTCTTTTACTGCATCATAAACTTTTTTATCATCGTATCCATTTGTGGCAGGCATTTGCAAATCAAGTCCAGCTTTTAAAGCTTCAACTCTATCATTAACAGCCCCCCAATCTGAAATAACAATACCGTCAAATCCCCATTCATATCTAAGTATATCTGTGAGTAAATATTTATTTTCAGAGGCAAATACTCCATTAACGCTATTATATGAACACATAATAGTAGAAGGTCTAGCCTCTTTCACAGCTATTTCAAAAGCATATAAATATATTTCTCTTAAAGCTCTTTCATCAACAACACTATCTATTATAAGTCTTAAAGTTTCCTGATTATTTACTGCAAAATGTTTTAAACTTGATTGTATTCCATTATCCTCCAAACCATTAATCCATCCGCTAGCCATTTTTCCAGCGAGATACGGATCTTCAGAAAAATATTCAAAATTTCTTCCGCATAGTGGAGAGCGTTTAATATTTATACCTGGACCTAATACAACTGCAACCTTATTCGCTTTTGCTTCTCTTGATATGGCTTCCCCCATTTCATACATTATATTAGGATCGAATGAACAGGCAGAGCAGCAGGCTGTAGGAAAGCATGTTGATGAAACGGATTTTTGCAAACTTAATTCTTTTGATTCTATGCTTTGCTTTCTTACTCCATGCGGACCGTCTGTTAAATATATTGAATCTATTTTTAATCTGATTATCTCTTTAGTTGACCAGAAATCTTTTCCACTTAGAAGAGATGTTTTTTCTTCTAAAGTCATTTCTTTTATTAATTCTTTTATTTTTTGCGAGTATTTATTATCGTTCATAAATTAATACCTCAGAATATTATTGTTATGTTAACATGATAGTATAAATATTTTAGTAAATCAATATAAATTATATATATTTTTATGCAGAATATTAATCACTTTTTTGTATTTATAACTTGTTAATTCATTTGATGATATTAATTTGAAATCTAAAAATACTGTTTTTCCGTTTTGAATAAAATAAGGATATGAATATTACCAATTAACTTGTCTGTATGCCAAATCGTTTGTATTTTCAGGACAACTTCAACTATGATATTATTATGCATTTCCATTAATTTTTTTAAGAAGCAGTTCCGTATACTAAACATCTGTATTTTCTTTTTATTGCAAAATATTCTATGTATAAAAATTCTTACGAAATCCAGCATAAACAAACGCCTATATGTATATCATCTTTTTTTATATGAAAAGAGTTTTTGAATTATTAGATGCATTCTTATTTAAAGACTCTTTCAAACTTCAATTTTCTTGTATATTAAAAGAGTCTTTACTTTTTATTAATTGTATTTCCATTTATCTAATTCATCTAGTCTAGGCTTATATATTCTATTATATAATATTTTTGCTATATTGTCATGTTCTTCTTTATTTTGAATTTTTCTGCTAGTCATGATTTTCATTTTTATGCTTGATATATTTTTATTTTCATCTATACAAGGCATATTATAATCATAGTCTGAAAGTATAAGCCCAAAACGCTGATACCATTCAATACGCTTTTTAGCAATTTCATTCAAATCATAAGGTTCAACTTCTATAACTATTAATTTATCACTAAGTATTTTTAATATTTTGGTAAGAACTTCTGTGCCGTATTTGTTTCCTCTAAATTTTTTATCTATAGCTAAATATTCTCCGTAATTAAAATCATCTAAATCCCAGAGCATAGTTAAACCTATAGGAGTATCATCATCTAATATGCCGTAAAATTTATAATTATCATTATGTTTATTTTCTAAAGTCATATCAAAATTCCATCTTTCTTCAGGAGGGAAAGCATCATTATACAAATCTTTATAAAAATCTTTATTCTTCAAATCTTCTTTCATTTCAATAAATTTAATCATAATAAAAACTCCAATATAAAATTTAGTCTGATTATATACTATTTTTAGAATTAAGTAAATACACCATTTTGAAATAATTTATACGATTGGTTAATTTTTAAAAAGTAAAAAAACTAATATCATAATAGTTTTAAATTTTTTACATATCATATTATAATATTATTAAGAATTGCATATTATATTTAATAGAGGCGTATTTATGAAAAATACATATTTGCCGACAGGCTGGCAAGAAGTAAAACTTGGAGATACAACTAAAATATTAGCAGGAGGAACTCCAAGCACTAAAAATAAAGAATATTGGAATGGCAATATATCATGGTTAACTTCTGGAGAATTAAATAATAAATTTATATATGAAACTAAATTAAAAATAACCAAAAAAGGTTTAGAACATTCAAATACTAGACTTATACCAATTGAATCTGTATTAATAGGATTAGCGGGTCAAGGAAAAACTAGGGGAACTGTTGCAATTAATTATATAGAATTATGTACTAATCAATCAATAGCTTCTATATTACCTAATGATTATTTCATACAAAAATTTTTATATTATCAATTAGATATGAGATATAAAGAATTAAGAAGTTTATCATATGGAGATGGAGGTCGTGGTGGATTGAATTTAAAAATATTAAATAATTTAATTGTTAAAGTCCCGCCCCTAGAGGAACAAAAACGCATAGCGGAAATTTTATCATTATGCGATGAAGTAATAGAGAA
>NZ_JARHYI010000001.1 GCF_029258575.1 Brachyspira sp.
ACAGCAAACATTATATCACTATGCCTACTTATATTAGCAGGTAATTTTATAGAATCCAAAATTGATTTAGCACCATTCATTGTTGCCACTTTTTATTCCTCCTATATAGCCCTTGCCATTTTTTCATTACGTATTCTATATACTTCACCAAGTATCCTTGAAACCACATGAAAAAGCTTCTCTGGTATATACTGTCCTATTTCAACATTATAATATAATTCACGGGCTAAAGGTTTATTCTCTACTATTTGAATATCATGTTCTTTAGCTATTTCTTTTATTTTTAAAGCTATATGATCTGCTCCCTTAACTGTTACTATAGGAGCATAATCCCCATTCTCATATTTCAAAGCAATTGCAAAGTGAGTTGGATTTGTGATAACTACATCAGCCTCAGGTACAGACTTGAGCATTGTTCTGCTTACTATCTTTCTAGCCATATCCTGCAATTGACTCTTTACTAAAGGATCTCCTTCCATCTCCTTAAACTCTTCTTTCATCTCATGCTTTGTCATTTTTAAGCTATTAATATACTGCTTTCTTTGAAAGAAATAATCAAAAGCAGAAACTATTATCATAAATATAATTACTTTAGCAAGCATCTCTAAAACTATAAAGAAAAATAAATGCATAGCCTGAAGTAATTCCATATTAACCATATTGAATAATTCACTTCTCTTACCATATATAGTTGTAAATGTAAGTAAAGCTATCACTATCATCTTAAAAAGAATTTTTACCAAATTCATCAAGTTCTGAGATGATATGAATACCCTCTCTTTAAAGTTAGACCAGCTAGGAGCTATTCTTTTAAAATTAGGTTTTAATTTCTTTGTTGTGAATAGGAATTTAGTCTGAGCCAAATTAACACCCACACCTACAATCAAAGCAACAGCCATAATAATTCCTGCAGTCTTTACCACCAAAACAATAATCTCTAAAAACATACTAGGCAAAGCTAAATTATTTATAGTTTCATCTGCATTAGAAATTTTATTTAATATAGCAATAAAAAATTGAGATACTGTATGGATAAAATATGTTGTAAGCAATGCTATTACAGCTATTGTAACTGCTAGAACAAGAGTTTGATTTATTTCTGCAGAGTTAATAACACGTCCCTCTTCCTCTCTTGCCTTTCTCTTCTTTCTTTCTGTAGGAAGTTCTGTTCTGCCCTCATCTTCAGGAGATGCAAATAATGTTAATACATATCCTTTACCAGTGATACGAAGATATTTTCTGTAAAGTTTTGCTTTAAATATAATAAGAATTTCTAATATAGAAGAAACTATTTTTTTAATCATAAAGTTCCTCCCGATAAGAATGTTATTATATCATTAACATCAGCAACAGTAGCCTCAAGTATTTTCATAAAATTCGAAATGAATACAGGTATTAAAATATAATAAGCTACAATTCCAACTGCAATCTGCATAGGAAAACCTAGCATTAAGATATTCATCTGCGGAGCTGCTTTAGCCAATAAACCTAAACTTAAAGACAATAAGAATAATGTAAGCATTATAGGTAAAGCTAAAGAAAGAGCCACAGAAAATAGTGAACTCATATAATATACCATTCTATCTATAATACCATTGAATGATGACATAAATACTGCTTTTGAAGCATCGCTTAATACAGGCATAGCCTTAAAGCTATAAAATAAAGTTCTGATAATTAAACTAGGTCCGTCTATAGCTATAAATATCAATACAACTATTAAAGATTGTAACTGACCTAATACAGGTACTGTAACCTGAGATATAGGATCAACAGTTTCAGATATACCAAAACCCATTTGTATTTCAAAAAAGTTTGCCATAACCTGATAAGCGGTAAATATAATAGACATTAAAAAACCTATTAAAAGTCCAATCAAAACTTCATTTAATAATGTTAAAAAATATTCCACAAATGTAGGAGCCGCCTGAACATTAATATTAGCCACCAGAGGAAATATTGTTGCTGTAGCTATAAAGGCAAGAGCCATTTTTATACTATTTGGAATAACATTAGAAGAAAACAATGGAGCTACCATAAGTATGGCTACAAATCTTACCATAATGAGCAGGTAAATTTGAAAAAAATTAACAAAATTATCCATCATTAATTCCCTAAACTATTTTATCCCAATAAAAATTCCATTATCTAGCTATAGTTGGAAGTATACTAAATAATCTAACAGTAAAAGCACTTGTATAATTCAACATCCAAGAAGCTAATATATATATAACAGCTAACATAGCTATCATTTTAGGCACAAATGTTAAAGTTTGTTCCTGAATACTTGTAGTTGCCTGAAGTATTGATATTATCAAACCAACAATAATTGATACACCCAAAACAGGAGCAGAAAGTACCATAAACACCCACAAAGTTTCCTGAACCAAAACAATAATCGAAGTATCGCTCATAATATTTCCTTAAAAATTATTAACTATATAAATTGCCAAATAATATTTCAATTTTTATCTGAAACTCTGTACTATTTGAAGTATCAAAAGTTTCCATCCATCTACCGCAACAAATAAAATTATTTTAAGCGGTAATGATATCATAATCGGAGGAAGCATTATCATACCCATCGCCATAAGTATAGAAGCAACCACCAAATCTATAACTATAAAAGGTATAAATAAATATATACCCATCTTGAATGCTATAGTAAGCTCATTGATAATGAACGCGGGAACAACCACTATAGTTGGTATTCTATTCAAATCCTCAACTGTCTGAATTTCTCTTAATCTTATATTAGTGTCGCTTATACTCAAAAATAAATCCAAACTCTTCATACCATTTTCACCGCGTAAAGAATTGAACATAAACATTCTTATGGGCTGTATTCCTCTGCTGTATAAATCATTAACACCTATAGAGCCATTTAAATAAGGCTGAAGTGCCTCATTATTTACCTGAGTTAATGTTGGCATCATTATAAAAAATGTCAAAAACAAAGAAAGCCCCATTATCAATGCTCTTGGAGGGGTTTCTTGTAATGACAATGCCCTTTGAACAAAACTTAATACTATTGAAACTCTTATAAAACTAGTTGTCATTATTATTATAGATGGAGATAATGACAATATTGTTAATAAGAATAATATTTGAAGCCCCAAACTAACTTGCTGAGGAGTTTGAGCTTGAGCTACATTTAATCCTATTGTAGGTATTGGTATCTGCGTGTTATTTTGAGCGTAAGCTGCTGCTGGTATAAGTAAACATAATATAAAAAATACCATAAGAAACTTTCGCATCTTGAGAACTCCAATTTTATAAATTTTTTCTAATATTTTTTCTTCTATAAACGATAATATTTACGACTTTCATTAAGTTAACATATTATCTTAAAATAGTCAAGTATTATGTTAATTAATTTGTTCAGCATTATAATAAAATTCTATCAACATATCACTTTTACAGTATCAATACAGTATATAAAAATTTTTTATATAGTATCGTTTAAATAAATAGTCCCATCATATAGCAATTATAATAAACATCATCAATACAAAAAAAGCTTTTTATTTCACCTTCTATAAAAAAACCAAGAGATTTGTACAATTTCAAAGCCCTTTCATTATCAGTTCTAACTCTTAATTCTATTTTTTTTATAGATTTTTTCTTACTATAATCTATAGCATAATCAATTAATTTTCTTCCTATTCCATTTCCCCAATATTCTTTCAATACGCTTATTGCTAAATTAGTTCTATGCTTTATTCTCTTTTTATCAATACATCTTAAACTACAAATACCTACTATTTTTTCATCTTTTTCATATAAAAACATCCTAGTAGTAATGCCTTTTTGTATGTTTTGTAAAAATTCCTCCTCTTTTTTTACATCTAATTCTCTCTCTTTAGAATCAGACATCATAAAATTTGTTTCATCAGATACTTTTAAAATGTAATTTATAACTTTTTCAGCATCTTCTATATGTGCTTCCCTTATGGACATAATCACCTGCAGTATTTATTATCGGATTTTATTATGTAAACTGTAATATGATAACTTATTTTTATTTTTTTTCAATTAATTTTTTAGTGTTTTTACCATTTTTCTAAAAAAGCAATTAAAGTAATTATAGAATATATTTTTTTTTAATAATTATTATCATTAATTTTACTATATTAATTATATTTGCTTATATTATATAATTAATAACTAATTTAGAAAGAAAATTTTTTACTATTTGTAATTAAGATAAGTTTTTATATAAAGAAAGCAATTATTCATTATTATCAGACTCCTAACACTATTATTGATGGGCTTATGATTCTCCTAACATCATAAGCCCATTGTTTTATTTTAAATTAAATGATATAACTTTATAAATTAATAAAAGGAAATGAATAATTAAAAAAACTCTATCTGAAAATAAATTATTAGAAAAAACTTTCAAGCTTAAGAATTTATATGAATATACAAATACCAAAATAACAATGTCTTTTTATGGTACTAATAATCAGGTAAATGGTTTTTTCAGGTGTAAACAGTTATAGAACATTTTATACTAATATAGATGGAAATAAAGTTAAATTTAATGATTTAGCCATGACTAAAAAAGTAAGTACTAAAGAAAATATGAATGCTGAAGCTGATTTTTCAAAATATATAAAAAATGCTGAATATATGTACTTAAAGGGAAAAGAATTAATTATAATAGCTAATGACTCTACAATATTAAGATTCATAGAAAACTATTTCGAGCCTATGGAGTTTGAAGGAAAAGAGTTCAAATTATCAAATATGTTTGAAGGTACAGAAATTACTTTGCGTATAGATAAAAATTCTTTTACAGGAAAATCTGATGTTAATAATTACAATATACCTGTTGAAATTAAAGATAATAAAATAATTATGAGTAAACAAGGCATATCAACAATGATGGCAGGACTAGAAGAAGATATGAAGGCTGAAAATGAATATTTAAAACTTTTAAATAAAGCAGATTATATATCATATGATAATAATACTTTATATATAAAAACATCTGATAATGATATATTGCTTTTTAACGCAGCAAATTAAATATATTTTACAGATTCTATTTATTTATGTTATATATAGTATAGCTACAAACGTCATTTGTTGTACTCTTAAGATATATATACAAACCCATTACTTTCACTCTATGAATTAATATTTCATAGAGTGTTTTTTTTATCTTATATTTATTTTAAATAACAATATAATGATAAATAACATAATTAAGAATGATAAAAAACATGTTGATTAATTAAATAATTGTTTGTATAATATCAAAAATATATATTAGGATAACTAAATTGAAAGAAAAACTAAAAAAAATATATGATAAATATAACAATATAAATATAGAGCAATTCAAAAAATTCTATATAAGATTTATGATAGTAATATTTTCAATAGTAACTATTGTATTTTCAATTTTAATTGCTGATATAATAACACAGCCCGATGTTCAGTCTGTAGAATTATACAAACCTACAATACCTACAAAAATATATGATATTAAAGGCGAAGTAATTTCAGAATTTTTCACAGAACAAAGAGCTTTAGTAGAATATAAAGATTTGCCTCCTCAATTGATAGAAGCAATAATATCTATGGAAGATAACAATTTTATGAAGCATTTTGGAATAGATATTTTTGGTATATTTAGAGGAACAATAGGAAATATATTAACTGGAAGAAGAGCAAGAGGTGCAAGTACTTTAACTCAACAGGTAGCAAGAAACATAGTACTTAAATCAACTGAAAGAACTATAATGAGAAAATTAAAAGAAATTTGGGTTACATTCCAAATAGAAAAAAGACTTACCAAAGAAGAAATTGTTACTTTATATTTCAATCAAATATATTTCGGGCATTCTGTATATGGGGTTCAGGCAGCAAGTAGATTCTATTTCAATAAAGATGTTCAAAATTTAGATTTAGCAGAATGTGCTATGCTTGCCACACTTCCTCCTGCTCCGAATGCATATTCTCCTATAAACAATCCTAATATATCAACAGCAAGACATAAAATCGTTTTAGGAAGAATGGCTGATTTAAAATTCATAACAAGAGAAGAAGCTGAAAAAGCACATAAAGAATTCTGGGAATCTTATACAGGAAAAATAGGAAGAAGAGGCTCAACTGCCTACAGTGCATCTATAGACAGAGCTCCTTATGTTACAGAGTATGTTAGAAGAAAGTTGGTAGAAAGATATGGAGAAAAAGCTTTAAAAGAAGACGGACTTAAAATATATACTACTATAGATATAGAAAAGCAGGAAGCAGCTCAAAAATTATTAACAGAAGCACTTACAGAATATAATAATAAATATGAAGGTGGTTCTATGGATATTACTAATTTATACAATAGAGAAACTATAGATAAAGTAGAAATGATGTCCATATTATTTAATTTACCTGAAAATACAGCATATAGTAAATTCAATATCGCTGTAAGAGATACTTTAAATAAATATACTACAATGCCTTTAGCACTTATATCTGATATATTCGGAATGGAAGAAGTTAATGATATAACAACAGAAGTAATGAAAGCAGATGAAGCAGAACTTTCAAGACAAATTGAAGGTGCTTTGGTATCAATAGATCCTAGAAATGGATATATAGTTTCTATGGTAGGAGGTTCAGGATTTACTGCTAGAAATCAATTCAATAGAGCTACTCAGGCTAGAAGACAAGCTGGAAGTGCTTTCAAGCCTTTTGTATATGCAGCATCAATGGATGTTACAAATTACAGTCCTTCTACAATAGTAAGTGATGCTCCTATAGGTTTTATTCCAGAGGAAGGAGAAGATGGTAAAGTTTGGATACCAAAAAATTATTCTGGAAATTTCAAAGGAGATGTAAGTTTAAGATATGCATTGGCTACATCATTAAATATAGCTACTGTTAATGTACTTAATTATGTTGGAATTACAAATACTATTAGATATGTAGAGCCTATATTTAAAGCAGAACCTGATTCTGAAAAATCAAAAAGAATGTTTAATCATGATTTAACTTTAAGTTTAGGTACTGGATTATTTACACCATTAGAACTTACAACTGGTTTTGCAGAATTTGCAAATGAAGGTAAGGAAGTTAATCCTATACTTATAAAATATGTTACTGATAGATACGGAATAGTAATAGATAATTTTGAAGATGAATTAAAAAAGAAAATAACATTAAGAGGCGGTCCTAAACAGGTTGTTAGTAAAGAGGTAGCATACATTATAAGCGATATATTAATGGGAGTATTAAGAGGCGGTACTGCTACAAGTGCTATGTATGAAGCTAAATTCACTAGAAAAGGTGCTGGTAAAACTGGTACTTCTAATGATTGGAAAGATGCATGGTTTGTAGGATATACTCCTGAACTTGCAACTGGAATATGGATTGGATTCGACTCATTCAAGTATTCTTTAGGTAATAATCAGGTAGGAGGAAGAGTTGCTGCTCCTATATGGGGTAAATATATGGTAGAGGCTTTAAAAGAAGTTAAACCTACTTGGTATACAAGACCTGCAAATATGATAAGTATGAGAGTATGTGCTATAAGCGGAAAGCTTCCAGGACCTTCATGCTACTCTTTTCAAACGGACTTATTTATAACTAATAAAATACCTACTGAAATATGTAATGTTTGTTCGCATTATTTGGAAGATTCAAATGAACTTGACAGTATAATAGATTCATTCCTTAACTATTAAAGGAAATAAAAATGGATAAAAAGATAATAGAGAATATAAACTCTAAAATTTTAAGATATAAAAATATATTTGCTATACCATCTATACATTCAAGAGTATATTTCTCTTTGGCTGTAAAAGAGGCATTTGAACAATTCAAACCTGATATAATTGCTATTGAGCATCCTGCTAATTTTACCGATTCTTTAAGAGAGGCAGTAAGCAGACTTCCATTTGTTAGTTTAATAATAAGAGAAATTGAAGATGAGGCTGTTTATATACCTATAGATCCTTCTGACTCTATTATAGAAGCTGTTCGCATTGCCATTGATGAAGAGATTCCTTTCTTTCCTATAGATAAAGATATAACTACTATAAATTCGAATTCTCATTATCTTATGCCTGATGATTATGTTATGAAAAATATAGGACTTGAGAAATTTTATACCGAAGTAAAATCTAAATATACATTTCATAAAGATAATACAGATGAAGAGAGAGAAATATTCATGGCTAAAAATCTTCATGAACTCTCAAAAAAATATAATAAAATTCTTCTCGTTATAGGAATGTCCCATTGGGATAATATAGTTTCTATTTTGAAAAAACTTGATAATGATAAAGAAAAAGAAGAGATCATGAATAAAAAATTTTCTGAAGATGGAGAAGAATATATATACTCAGAACCTAAAATATATAATGTGCATAAAGAATCTTTAAATAAAGTTCTTGGAGAGTTTCCATTTACAACTTATATGTATGAATTATATAGAAATGGGGAATTAGATAACTTTGATAAAATCAATATAATAGAAACAATATTTAAAGAGGCTAAATTAAGATATAAGCTTCCTATATCATTACTTCAGCAAAAAAACATGATGAAGTATTTAAGGAATTTATGTCTTTTAGATAATTATATTGTACCTGATTATATAGACATGCTTACAGCAGCCAAATGTATGATAAATAATGATTATGCTTTGGAAGTAATGGAAGGTATGGAATATTATCCCCATTATATAGAAGAAGATGAAAATTATCCTACTATAAAATTGAATCGTGATCCAAGCACTAATGGTATGGAAGGAATGCTAAAAGATAAAAGAATAAAACTTCATAAATATGATAATGTATGGAGAACATCTTTCAAGAAAGTTAATGTTACAACTCGTCCGAGTGAAAAATATGAAGGCGAATGGGAAGATGTTTGGAATAAAAGAACTAATCTGCTTTCACATGTACCTGAAGATATACTTATGGAAAAGCATATGAATATACTTAGAGATAAGATAAGAAATATGATTACAGAAGATAAGGCTAGAATCGAACCATTTACAGTTAGTATAAAAGACGGTATTGATATGCGTGAAACTATAAGAAACTATTATAAAAATGAAATATATGTCAAAGAGATTCCAAAGCTAAAAGGCAATATTGGTCATATGGTTGTAATATTTGATGATGAGCATGATGAGGACTATGATTGGAATATAGTTTGGTATAGTGAAGCCCATGATGATAGTGATTTGATATTATATTCTACAGAACCAGGAAATACTCTTGTCGGTCCTGGTATATCAAAATGCTATTTTGGAGGTTATGCTTCCCTTATGCCACCTCAAGGTCCGCATGATGTTTGGAGAATGTATTATAGTTTGAAAAAAGAAGGTATTGTAAGAAACTACGCTGATTTATTACTATATACTGCCATAATATATTCTGTTGATAAATATTTAGGTTATGTTGCCCCTACTCCTCCGTCATCTATATTAAAAGATTTTGCAAAAAAGAATTCGGTTGAAATAGTGTATGTACCTCTTACTACATTTTCAAGCGAAACTCTAAGAAAATTAAGACATTTTCATGTACTTGGAAATAAAAGGCTTAGAAAAATTGCTGATGATTATATCATATAAATAATCAAAAATCCCCATTAATAAAAATATGGAAATGAAACAATGGAATATCGCTTTACAAATATATATTTATATGGTTTAATCATGTTGAGAGTATAAACTAATTGGAATATCATTATGGGTAAGATTTCGTTAAAAGATATAATAAAAGTAAGTAAAGAATTGAATGCTGATTGCAATAAGGTAATAACAGAAAATTATGAAAATAATAATTTAGAAATATCAACTGACAGCAGAGATAGTTTTGATGAGAATAAATTATTTTTGGCAATAAAAGGAGAAAAATTTGACGGAAATAAATTTGCATTAGAAACTTATAATAAAGGATGCAGATATTTTATTTTAAGCGATAATACAATAAAACTCCCAGATGATGCATTAGTTTTTTATACTGATGACACAATATTTTTCTTTATAAAATTAGCTAGAGAATATAGAAGAATATTTAATATACCTATAGTATCTATAACTGGAAGTTGCGGTAAAACTACCACTAAAGAATTAACTCATCTATTTTTATCTACAAAATATAAAGCATTAAAAACAGAAGGTAATTTCAATAATGAAATAGGAGTACCTAAAACAATATTTAATTTAGATGAAAGTTATGAAATAGCAGTAGTTGAAGCTGGCATGAATCATAGAAATGAGCTTTTAAGAATATCAGAAGCTATAGAAGCAAATACGGTAATAATAAATAATGTAGAACCCGTGCATATTTCATATTTAGGAAGTATAGAAAATATAGCTTATGCTAAATCAGAACTTTTTAATAATATAAAAGAAAATGCCTATGCTGTAATAAATAAAAATACTAATTGTATTGATATATTAAAAAAAGAGGCGGAAAAAAATAATATAAAAAATATAATAGAAGCGGATATAAAAGAAATAATAAAAAAAGATGATAATACATTTGAATATAAAGGCATAATTTTTAAACATAACCTAATAGGCGATTTTAATTTGCATAATGTACTTTCTGCATTAAAAACTGCTGAAATTTATAATGTTGATTTACAAAAATGTGCTGATATATTAATTGATTATGTATCTCAAAAAAATAGAATGCAGATAATAAATATTAAAGGATGCAATATAATAAATGATTGCTATAATTCAAATCCTGCTGCATTAAAAAACATGCTCAATTTTTTATCTCAAAGAAAAGAATCAAAAAAAATTGCTGTTATAGGAGATATGCTTGAAACAGAAACTGAAAATTCATCTTATCATAAGGATATAGGAAATATAATAAATGAATTAAAAAATATAAATATTGTTATATCTGTGGGAAAGCATTCTAAGGATATTTATGATGCTGTTAATTGCGAGAAATATTATTTTATAGATGCTGAAAGTGCCATAGAAAAAGTAAAAGATTTTTTGGAAGATGATACTGCAATGTTAATAAAAGCTTCATTGGGTATGGGATTTGAGATTATAATAAATGAAATAATGGGATTGGATAAATAATATGAAGCAGAATGATTCGATAATAGCATTTATAATGCTTGAAAATAACAATTTAAATGATTTTTCAGATCAGTTAAAAAGTGATTGGGATATAAATATAGAAATTAAAAATGATAAATTTCATATTAATGATGTAGATTTTCTATTAAAATTAGCTCAATTTAATGTGCCTGATAAAGAGGCTGAAATATTAATAAATTATAATGATATAGATGAAAAAACAAAAGAGAAAATACTAAATCATAAATCTTTTTTATCTATTAATGCTAATTCAAAAAATACAAGTTTTAAAGATATGGCAATTATCTTTAATAAAGTTTGCTATTCAATTATAAAAAAAAATAATGTATGTGCTATACTAGTAGGCGAAATTAATTTACTTATTTCTAGTGAAACATATTTATTTGAAATGGATAAATATATAGAAGATAATAAATATTTCCCTACAAACTTATGGATAAGAGTAGATTTATTTTCTGATGATAATGGTAATCATGCTTATACTGAAGGATTAAAAAATTTCGGAAAATATGAAATTATGGCGTATAAAACATTAAGAGATGCAAAAAGCATAACAACTTTATTAACTATTCTATCAAAAAATATTATAGAAAATATTTTAGTACTAGATGATTACAACACAATGCAAACAGATGATGATTATATAGGAATGTTTAAATTCTTTGATAATAAATTTATAATGATTGAAAAGAATTTAAAAGATATAAATCAACAAAATCAGCAGTAAAAAATCATAATAATGACAAATAAAAAGACTGCATATAAAAATATACAGTCTTTGAAATCACTTATTAATAAAAAATTGTTTATTGTTTTTGAGATGATGAATTATTATTTTTGTTTGTAGAATCCATACCAGAAATACTATAACGCATTTCAGTATCAGCCATAACATTTTTCATATTATAATAATCCAATACTCCAATATTTCCTTTTTTAAGTGCCTCAGCAATAGCAAGAGGTAATTGAGATTCAGCTTCAACAACTTTAGCCTTCATCTCTTCTACCATAGCACGCATTTCCTGTTCACGAGCTATAGCCATAACTCTTCTCTCTTCAGCTTTAGCCTGAGCAATTTTCTTATCTGCCTCAGCCTGATCAATTTGTAAGAAAGCACCAATATTACTTCCAACATCAACATCAGCAATATCAATAGAAAGAATCTCAAAAGCAGTTCCAGAATCAAGACCTTTAGCAAGTACAACCTGAGATATTCTATCAGGATTTTCCAAAACTTCTTTATGAGAAGCAGAACTTCCTATTGTAGTAACTATACCCTCTCCTACTCTTGCAATAATAGTTGCTTCTCCAGCTCCTCCTACAAGTCTGTTAATATTAGTTCTTACCGTAACTCTAGCAGTAGCTTTAACCTGTATACCATCTTTAGCAACAGCAGCAATTAAAGGTGTAGCAATAACTCTAGGAGAAACAGAAGTTTTTATAGCATCAACTAAATCCCTTCCAGCTAAATCAATAGCAGCAGCTCTCTCAAATGATAAATCTAATGAAGCCTTATCCGCAGCAATCAAAGCATCGGCAACCGCAGTAGGATTACCTCCTGCTAAATAATGTGCTTCAAGTTCATTACTTCCTATTTTTAAGCCAGCTTTCCATAGCTTTATTTGATTTAATACTATAAGCGAAGGATTAACTCTCCTTAAACGCATAGTAATCAATGTTATCATATTGATTCTTACACCTGAAAATAAAGCTGTCACCCAAAGACCTATTGGGAAAAAACGAAGAAAAAGAATTATAAAGATTAATATTATAACTATTCCAATAAACATCGGAATTACTGGAATATATCCATAATCAAATGGCATTATAAACCTCCTATATATTATTAATTATGTACATAAGTTCCTATAGTTTCACCAGAAATTGCTTTTGTTATATTGCCTACCTTATTCATGTTAAATACTCTTATAGGCATATTATTATCATTAGCCATAGCAAAAGCAGTCATATCCATAACACGTAAATTCTGATTAATAGCTTCTTTAAAAGTTACTCTATCATACATTTTAGCATTTTGATTATTTTTAGGATCCTTATCATAAACTCCATCAACATTAGTTCCCTTTAATACTATAGAAGCTCCTATTTCTAAGGCTCTTAGTATAGCAGTACTATCAGTTGTAAAATAAGGATTTGAAGTACCTCCAGCTATTATTAAAATATTTCCTCTTTCTAATATACGGATTGCTTTATCTCTCTCAAAACCCTCTATCATACCTTCAATATTAAAAGCAGAAAGTATTTGAGTAGGAGTACCTGCAGCCATAAATCTATCTTTCAAAGCTATAGCATTCATAATAGTGGCAAGCATACCCATAGAGTCAGCTGTAGCTCTCACCATTCCTGTTTTATCAGATAACTGCATACCTCTAAAAATATTACCGCCTCCAACAACAACTGCTATTTGAGTGTCATTTCCAGCCGCTTTCATCTCTAATGCTATTCTATCAACAACATTATTATCTATACCATATTCCTTTTGACCAAGCAATGCTTCACCTGATATCTTGAGCAATACTCTTTTTTCCATTAATGATTAACCTCTCAAATTTTTTATGATAAATATTTTTTTATTATACTATTTTTTTTATATATTATCAAGATTAAAGTAAATTCTTAAAATAAAATTACTGAATGATTAATTATTATATTTTTAATTATAATAAAAATAATATAATTAACAATCAAAATTTTAGAATGATATAATAGTATAAATTATTATATCATTCTAAAATAAAAATTACTATAAATCAAAAATAATTTTTTATTATTTTTTGTAAAAAAAGTATAGTAATTCTTGATTAATCTTTTTTGATGAATATAATTAATAATATTCAATTTTTTATTTATAGGAGTTTATTTATGTCAAATGACAGAAAGACAATAGGATCATTTGCACTATTAATGATGACCTTTACTGCTATATTCAGTTTTAATCAGGTTATCAATAATAGTGTAAGTATAGGGCTTGCAAGCATACCATCATTTATGTTTGCTACAATAATTTACTTCATACCATTTTCTTTAATGATAGGGGAATTTGCTTCTGCTAATCCTGATAGTGAGTCTGGTTATACAAGTTGGATAAAAAGTTCATTGGGAGATAAATGGGCTTTTGTAGCTTCTTGGACTTACTTTTTCGTTAATTTATTTTTCTTTTCTTCTATACTTCCTGGAATGATTATATCTTTATCATATACATTTTTAGGAAAAAATATATTTCCTGAAGAAGGTTCTTTATTGGTGTCTATAATATCAATTATTTTATTATGGATAGCTACTTTCATCACTACAAGAGGTGCTAAAGGTATATCAATGGTTACAAATATATCTGGAAGTGCTAGATTAATTATGGGAATAGTATTTATAGTAATAGCATTTGCTTTAGTATTTTTATTCGGTAAAGAACCAGCTCAAACTTTTTCTGTTGAAACTATAACACCTAAATTTGATTTTAACTATATAGCAACATTTGCTTGGATATTACAAGCTGTTGGGGGAGCTGAAAGTATAGGGGTTTATATAAAAGATTTAAAAGGCGGTGATAAATCATTTATAAAAACTATGATATTTTCAGCATTATTTGTTGGTATAGTTTATTCACTAGGATGTATAGCTGTAGGACTTATTATACCAAATAATATACTAGAAAATAATTATAGTAATGTTATGTATGATGCTTTTAATTTATTAGGTGCTAATATAGGAATAACAAAAGGTATTACAAATGTCGTAGGGCTTATATTATTTTTAGCTTCTGCAGGAAGTCTTGTTTTATGGGCATCTGCTCCAGTAAAAGTATTTTTCTCTGAAACACCTAAAGGAATATTACCTGAAAAAATCACAAAACTTACTGATGATGGAACACCTGTAAATGCCTTGTATTTACAAGCTATAGTTGTTAGTGTTATATTAATAATACCAGGTTTAGGAATTGGAGAAGTTGATGGATTATTAAAATTCTTAATTAATATGACAGCTTCTACATCTCTATTACCTGTATTATTTTTCTTAGTGGCATATATAAACTTTAGAAAAAATTATAATGATACTAAAAGAGATTTCAAATTATCTAAAAATCCAAATATAGGTATATTCTGCGGAATATTATTATTAATTTTATTTTCTATAACATTTATAATATCTATAGTACCGATAGAATCTATATTCATCTTAATTAAAGGCGGAACATTACCTAAAGGAACTCCTCACCCAGTATTTGCTGTATTATATCAAATAGGCGGTGTAGTTATATTCTTAGGTTTTGCTTTCTTCTTATGGTATAGAGGTCAAAAAAATAATGCAAAAAATTAATTTTGGAGTATATAAAAATGAAAAGAAAATACAAAGATTTTGAAAACATACATCTAATGCATAAAAATAGATTAGATGCAAGAACATCATTTGTAGCATATAAAAATGAAGATGCTGCTTTATATGGCGATAATTTTAATGCATATGGATATTCATTATTAAATGGTTCTTGGGATTTTAAATTTTTAGAATCACCTGATTATACCCCAAAGAACTTTGAAAAAAATGATTATTCATTAGATGATACTTGGAATAAAGTGTCTGTTCCTCATAACTGGCAATTAGACGGATATGGAAAGATGCACTATTCTGATTTATGGTATAATTTTTCTATAAGACCTCCTTATGTACCTTCATTTAATCCTACTGGTTTATATAGAAAATATTTCAATGTTAGTGCTGATGATATTAAAAATAGAATGATTATAAGATTCCATGGAGTTGATTCAGGATTCCATTTTTGGGTTAATGGAGAATTTGCTGGATTTTCTAAAGGAGCAAGATTAACTGCAGAATTTGATATATCAAAATTGGTAAAAGAAGGTGAAAACTTAATAGCTGTAAAAGTATATCAATGGACTGACGGAACATATTTAGAAGATCAGGATATGTGGTGGCTAAGCGGTATATTCAGAGATGTTGAGCTTTTAGCAGAACCTAAAAATGGTATATTTGATTTTACTATCAATACTTTGATGAAAGATAATTACAAAAAATCTGATTTGGCAGTAAAATTAGATGCTTATGAAGATTGTAAAAATAGAAAAGCTTTAATCAAATTATTAGATAAAAATAATAATATAGTATTTGAAGAAGAAACAAATTTTGAAAGTAAAAACATTCAATTTTCTAAAGAAGTTTCAAATATATTATTATGGAATGCAGAAGAGCCAAACTTATATACATTAATCATTAATGTTCTTGAAAATAATAATACAATAGAAACTATTACACATTGTGTAGGATTTAGAGATATAGATGTTGATACAGAAAATAAACAATTTAGAGTTAATGGTACTCCTATTTTAATAAAAGGTGTAAACAGACATGACTATCATCCTGTATATGGAAGAGTAGTTTCTGAAGAAGACATATTAAAAGATATGTTATTAATGAAAAAACATAATATTAATGCTATAAGAACTTCACATTATCCTAATTCTCCTTATTTATATAAACTAGCTGATAAATTAGGATTCTATGTAATGGATGAAGCTGATTTGGAATGTCATGGTTTTGAATTATCAACACACTACGCATGGATAACAGATGATAAAGATTGGGAAGAAGCTTATTTAGACAGAATAATAAGAACTTTAAAAAGAGATAAAAATCACCCTTCTATAATTATGTGGTCATTAGGTAATGAATCTGCATTTGGATGCAATTTTGTTTCTATGGCTAAATATTGTAAAGAAGCAGATCCTACAAGATTAGTTCATTATGAAGGAGATATGAAAGTTGAAGTTGCTGATGTTAATAGTACTATGTATACTTGGATAAAAGAAAGATACTCTCCTGGACGTTTGATGAAAGATATCATTGCAACCACTACAAAACCTCATCTATTATGTGAATATTGTCATGCTATGGGTAATGGTCCTGGAGGATTATTGGAATATCAAGAATTATTCTATGAATATCCTTTCTTACAAGGAGGATTTATATGGGAATGGTATGATCATGGTATATTACAGTATGATGAAAACGGAACTCCTTATTATGCTTACGGAGGAGACTTCGGCGATGATCCTACTAATGGAAACTTCTGTATAGATGGTTTATTAATGCCTGACAGAATACCTTCTCCTGGTTTAATAGAACTAAAGAAAATATTTGAACCTGTTTTAGTTGAAATGATAGATAGTAGTAGCTATAAAATAAGAGTAACTAACAGATATGACTTCATTACTTTAGATCATTTAGAATTGAACTGGAGTATATCTAACTCTGAAAATGAAATTGTATGCAGTGATACTATTTATGAAGAAATTAAAGGTATTAAACCATATACTTCTAAAGAAATAAGTATCAATGTTGAAAAATTCAATGTTAAAGCAGGCGTTGATTATTATCTTAATATAGTATTCAAATTAAGAAAAGAAAATGCATGGGCTAATACTGAACATAAAATAGCAACAGCACAATTCTTATTACCTATCAAAAAAGAAAGCCCTGTTATTAATCTAACTTATAAGCCAAAAGTTATAGAAAAAGATTTTGAATATGAGATATATAGCGGTAAATCAATAATTAGATTTGATAAAGTATTGGGAAATATAATAACTTGGAGTTATGATGGAGAACTTATTATGAAAAAAGGTCCTGCTTTAGGATTCTGGAGAGCTCCTATAGATAATGATATGTATATATTAGAAGAATGGAAAAAACAATACTTTGTACATCTAATGAGAGAATCTACTGAAAATGTAGCATTAAAAGAAACAAATAATTCTATAATCATAGAAGTAGATACGATTAACTCTGCTCCTAATGCAGCTTGGTATTATGAGTCAAAATATATTTATGAAATTTTAGATGATGGTAATGTATTATTAACTGTATCTGGAAAGGCATCTGGTATGAAAGAACCTCACACATCACTATTGGCATCAGAAGGTTCTGCTAGTGAAGCTATGAGGGGGTTATCTGTAATACCTAAAATGCTTCCTAGAATAGGATTAGATTTTGAAATAGCTAAAGAATATGATTTATTAAGATGGTATGGAAGAGGTCCGGGTGAATCTTATTCTGATTCAAAACAAGCTAATTTATTTGGAGTATATGATTCAGATGTAGAATCAACTCATACTAACTATGTTAAACCTCAGGAAAATGGAAATAGAACAGATGTTAAATGGGTAAGATTACAGAGTATGCGTCAAATAGGTCTTATGGCTGTAGCTGAAAAAAGTATGGATTTTAGTGCTCATTTCTATACAATTAGTGATTTGGAACAAGCTAAACATAGACATGAAATCAAAAAAAGCGACTTCATATCATTTAGATTAGAGTATAAACAAAATGGACTTGGTACTCATTCATGCGGACAAGATCAATTAGAACCTTATAGATGTAAATTTGAAGATTTTGAATTTAAAGTAAGATTGAGTGCATATTCTGCAAAAGAAACTTCTGATTATATAGAAGCGAAAAGAAAATTTAAATAATAATTAACTATAATAAATAGGCAGCTAATAAAAATTTATTGGCTGTCTATTTTTTTATTTTTACTTATTCCCCATTATAAAATAGATATATCAAAAATTTTTTTTAGATTACTATGATTTAATCTATATGTGGTACTTTCTGGCATAGCTGAAGCATTAAGTGATAAATAAAAATCAATACTAGATTTATTCCAATCCAAACATTGCCATTCAAGTCTACCACAGTTGCGTTCATATGCTATTTTTGCAACTTCCTCAAACAGTCTTTTTCCATATCCCATTCCCCTGTATTTAGAATTAACATATAAATCATCTAAATAAAGTCCATGCCTTCCTACAAATGTAGAGAAAGTTTCAAAAAATACAGCATGCCCCACAGGCTCATTCTCTTCAAAAGCAATTATCACCTCAGCTTTTTTCTTATCAAAAATATTTTCTTTTAAACTATCCTCTGTAAGATTAAGTTCATGCTCCAAATTCTCATACACTGCAAGTTCTTTGATAAATTTCATTATAATAGGTATATCTTTAATTTTAGCAAACCTAATACTAAATTTTTTCTCTCTCATATATAAACTACTCCTCAAACATCATTTTCATAAACAAATTTTCTTAATACATTATAACTAAGTCTATAAGAAGTCCAACTAGACATTTGTAAGGCATTAATAGATAAATAAAAATCAATACTAGATTTATTCCAATCCAAACACTGCCAATCAAGTCTTCCGCATCCTCTATCTACTGCAATTTTAGCAACCTCTTTTAAAAGCTTCTTGCCGTATCCTAATCCTCTACAATTAGGTGTAATATATAAATCTTCTAAATATATACCAGCTTTTCCCAAAAAAGTAGAAAAATTATGAAAAAATAATGCATAACCTATTTCAATATCATCTTCTAATGCTATTAAAACCTCACATTTTTTCTTTTCAAATATCCATTCTTTAAGTATCTCTTCTGTAGCAGTAACTTCATGCTCTAATTTCTCATAAACAGCAAGTTCTTTTATAAATTTCAATATTATAGATACATCATTAACATCCGCAAATCTTATACCAAATTTTTTATCGCTCATTTACAAACCTCATATTCAATTTTATTATATAAATATTTTATCAATTTTAACTTAAATAATATATTAAAAAATTAATATTATTTTAAATTATTAGGATTTAAACATTTAAGACTATCCACTACAAATAATCCGTCTTTTCTGATTAATTTATCATCAAAATAAATTTCACCACCACCATATTTTTTAGTCTGTATACATACTAAATCCCAATGTATTTGAGAATTATTCCCATTAGGTGCCTCATCATAGCATGCACCAGGAGTAAAATGAAAACTTCCCATAATTTTTTCATCGAATAAAATATCTTTCATAGGCTCAGTAATATGAGGATTAACTCCTATAGCAAATTCTCCTATATATCTTGCCCCAGCATCTGTATCCAATACTTTATTAATTCTTTTTGTATCATTGCAAGAAGCATTTACTATTTTTCCATTTTTAAACTCGAATCTAATATTTTCATAAGTAAATCCGTCACTGTATAAAGATGGAGTATTATAAGTTAAAACTCCGTTAATAGAATTTTTTACGGGAGCAGTAAATACTTCTCCATCTGGTATATTCATTTCACCCGCACATTTTATTGCTGGTATATCTTTAATTGAAAAAGTTAAATCTGTACATTTTCCTACTATTCTTACCTTATCGGTCTTATCCATAAGTTTTACAAGATTATCCATAGCCTTAGACATCTTTGAATAATCTAAATTACAAACTTTAAAATAAAAATCTTCAAATTCATCAGTGCTCATAGAAGCCTGCTGAGCCATAGATGCTGTAGGATAATTCATAACTACCCATTTAGTATTTTTTACCCGCTCTTTCATATGTACAGGATTAAGATAAAATTTTTCATATATCTTATTATTTTCCATTTTTACAGATGAGTTTTCAGCACTATTAAGCCCTCCCCATATACCTACATAAGCATCCATATTTTTCATAAGCATTAAATCAGATTTAGCCCAAATCTTCATCTGCTCTTCATTGCATTGCTTTAACAATTCTCTCATTATATGCGGATCATGATTCCATACGAAAGGACTAGCACCTATTTTATAAGCTTCATTAATAATAGCATTAACTAAATTTCTCTCCTCTCCTTCCCCATAAGATTTTATCAATATTTTATCACCTTTCTTTAATTTGCATGAATAATTAACTATAGTCTTTGCCAACTTTTCTATTCTTGAATCCTTCATAATATCTTTCCTTCTAATATAAAATTCTAATTATGTAATAATTATTTATAATCAAAAATGTTTATAATTTATTCTTTCCATTTTACATAATAATAAATAATAATCAATATATAAATTCTAAAACTATATAGAAAAAAATATTATTTAGATGCATAATTTAGAAAATCAAAATTTGGATTAATAAAATGAAAAAAAATTATATCACTAATAATATTTACAATAATATTTAACTCTTTTTTATACTCAGTAAATAATGCAAAAGATGTTGAAGGATTTTAAACCAAAAGGAAGAATAAAAATAAATAAAATAATAGTAGTTAATAATAAAATATGCATACGCTATAGCTTTGCATGATAATGTAAAATGTACATTAGATGGGTATAATCCTAATAAAGCATTAAGAGATAAAGATTTAAAAGCATTAATATTTATATACGATATTGAATTTAAAAACTGAGAATGCTAGACTGGAAGAATATATTATACAGATAAGCGAAGTTCTTATTATATAAAAATAACTTTATAATATGATAAAAACATATTATTGTAAAAGCATACTTCGATAAAAAAGGAGTTGTAGATGCTACTTACTATAGAATGGAAAATACTTTCTAAAGATGAAGCAGCCAAACATGAAGATATACCTATGAATAAATTGAGTACTGTAGAGGGTAAAGGAATATAAAATAATTAATTTTATTTTATAATTTCTGCCTTACTAAAATTATGTATTCCAAACACATCATAAATAACATTGGTAAGATTTTTATTTTGCATTACAGTAGAAGAATAATAAAATATTGGAATAATAGCCATATCATTCATAGCAATATCTTCTGCTTTATGTAAATACATACTTCTATCCAAATCATTATTAGCAAAAGACGCATTTGATAAAGCTCTATCAAATTCTACATTACTGTATCTGCTTTCATTCAATGCATATCCTGTTTTTAATAACGATAAAAATGCAATAGGACTATTATATCCTCCAAACCAGCTTTGCCTAGCCATATCAAAATTACCCTCTCTTCTAGTTTGTAAAAGAGAATACCATTCTTCCTGCTTAATTACCATATTAATATTTAATGCCTCTTTAAGCATAGACTGTACACTCTCAGCAATACTAATATGAAAACCAGGATTAGTTATAAATTCAAATATGGGAAAACCTTCTCCATTAGGATGGCCTGCCTCAGAAAGTAAAGCCCTAGCCTCTTGAACATTCTTCTGATAATCTTCACTCTTTACAGAAAAATATTCATCTCTTTTTGATCTGAAATCTGTATCGCTTCCATCATCTTTTATATTATAAGGTACAATTGCTGCTGCTGGTATTTCTACGCCACTCATTATATTACTTACTATATATTCTCTATCTATTGCAAGAGAAATTGCTTTTCTTACTCTGGCATCATTGAAAGGTTTATTTCTATTGTTAACTTCATAAAAATAAAGCGATATATTAGGAACCGTTTTTGCTATGCCATCTTGTAAAAGTTTTTCTCTATCATTTATAGGAACATTATAATAAAAATATATATCATCATTTAAAATCGCTGTCATTGCGGTATTATCATTATCTATAAACTCAAAATTGATTATATCGGGTTTTGTTTCTTTATAATTCCAATAATCAGTATTCTTACGAATTACCAATCTAAAATTATGATCCCAGCGTACTATTTGAAAAGCTCCATTTCCAACCATAGTATCAACCTTCAAAGTCCAGCCATTTTCATCTTTACTAACTATATCCTCCCTTAATGGAGTATATGCACTATGAGATACTAATTCGGGAAAATAGGGTACTGAATGTTCTAATTCAACATATAAAGTTTTATCATCTAATGCTTTTACTCCTAAAGAATTTACATTTTTATTTCCAGCCATAATATCATCAGCATTTTTTATAATATCTAGAAATATTGAATATGATGCTGAATTTTTAGGATCAACTATACGCCTC
>NZ_JARHYI010000009.1 GCF_029258575.1 Brachyspira sp.
AAAAAAGGCGGTAATAGACTAGACTTTTACATTCATTTGAAAAGTAAGTGGAACTTTTCAATATGTGATATGTTATATAGAGCAAAATATCTTGGATTAATAACAAATACACAATATCAAAATACTATTAAAATAATGAACAAAAAAGGTATATTGAAAAAAGAACCTTATGATGAATTATTAGGTATATATGAACCTACTTTATTAATTGATTCCATAAATTTAATACTTACTCATATTATGTCTGCTAAAGATTTAATGCAAGAATTTTCAAACAATAATATGTCAATGAATTCAAGAGAAATTGAAAAATTATTAAATTTAAAAGAAGGTACATTATCAATAAATAAAGAAGTTGAAAAAATTATAGATGAAAATAATATAAATAAAAATTAAATTATTTAATGTTGGGTAATCAGCCCCAAATAGATTGTGCTAGCCTTAAAGTTATGAAAGACTAGCACAAAAAAGTTATAAGGATTTATATTTGATTATAAATAGATTTCAGAGTTTCTGCCGATTTTATTAAAGCTGATTTTTCTTCATTGTTTAAAGAAAGTTCTATAATGCTTTTTACACCCTCTCGGCAAACAATAGAAGGCATACCCAAACAAATATCTTTAATACCATATTCCCCATTCAAAAAATGTGATACAGGCAATATTGAATTCTCATCTTTCACTATAGCTTGAACTATACGCTTTACAGCCATTGCTACACCGTAATATGTTGACCCTTTTCTTTCTATTATATGATAAGCACTGTCTCTAACTTCTTTATATATAGCTTTTAAATCCATTTTTTTATTCATAATTTCACAGTAATCTTCTATATTAATTCCTGCAATATCAGCATTACTCCATACAGCAAGCTCACTATCTCCATGTTCTCCTATAATAAATGCATGTATATTTCTGCTATCTAATTCTAATTTTTTACTAAGTAAATATCTTAAACGCGAAGTATCTAAAACTGTACCGCTACCTATTACTCTTTCTACAGGAAATTGACTTAATTTTAAAGTCAGCATTGTGAGAATATCTACAGGATTGCTAACTATCAATAATATACATTCTTTATTATGCTCTATTATGCTTGGAATAATCTTTTTAAAAATAGCTGCATTTTTATTTATTAAATCTATTCTTGTTTCACCTTGAAGTTGTGATACACCTGCTGTTACTATAACAATATAAGCATCATGTAAATCCTTATAATCTCCTGCATAAATATCAACAGGGCTTGCAAATTGTATACCATGAGCTATATCCATGGCTTCTCCTTCAGCCTTTTTTTTATCTATGTCTATTATAACTATTTCATTAAAAAAACCGCTTTGAACTAAAGTAAATGCTGTTGTAGCTCCTACTCCTCCGCTTCCTATTATTGCACATTTTTGTATATTCATATTATTTTATCCTTTAAATTGTTAATACTATCTAATAATTATATATTTTATAAAAAAAATAGCAATACGATTCATTTTTCTTATTTTTATATAAAAAGTTAAAAAAAATATTGAAAATAAATAGATTGATGTTATAATATGGAAGAAATCAGGATAATGAGGTTTTTATGTATAATAATAGATCAAAAAATAATAACTATAATAATAATTATCATAGAGATAGTTATACAGTTTATATTAAACTTACTGAGGAAGAAAATAATTTGTTAAGAAAATGTGCAAGAGAAAAAGATGTAAATATTGGTTTATATGCTAAAGATATAATATTTAATCATATAAGAGCGGAGATTAATAAAAATAATCAGTGATAATATAAATTTTAGATAAATAATTAACTTATTACATTTTGTTAGTTATCTTAAAGCAGATAACGGTTCTTATATATGTGCGGAAGCTAAAAGTGATATTTATAAAGTCTTCAATTAATACTTACTATAATTTTTTATTAAAATCTTCCGCATTTTTTCTTCTATTTAAAAATAATATCTTTTTATAAAATCGTATCCATCTATATTAAATAATACTTCTATTATAAATTTTGATATTCATTGAAAATCTTAATAATTACAAAATAATCGATTTTATATATTGAGTATTTTGTACATGAAATTAATTAATTTTGAAATTTTGTAATAATAAATGGTCTGCTATAAAATAATAGCTATCATTTTTTATTTATATCAAAATTCCATGATTTTTTATATTATTGTCTATATCATTCCATATAGAATTTAAATAATTTTCTACATCTTCATATAATTTTTGTACCACGTCTTTATCTATATCATTATTTTTATTATCTTTTTTTAATATATATATTTGATCTATATGAGTAGATATAATCATATCTATATCTTTATTAACTTCATATGTTCCTGTAACAATATAAAATTTGCAATATGGATTACCGTTTTTTATTTTTTCTGCTGTAGCCACACTACTTTCTAACATAGTTTTATCAATATACGTTTTGCACTCTATTGCAATTATAGGAATATTTATTGTTTTTTCTTTGTTACAATTACCAATTCTTAATTTTACTTCTTTGTATATAGCAAAATCCATATCTTTTATATTATATTTAAATACTCCATGATTTTTGAAATCATTAAAATTATTAGCTGAATAATACATATTTAAATATGTCTTTATACTACCAACTTTAATAATATCATCTTCAAATTTTTTAAATATTCTATAAATACTTTCTTCAATTATACTTGATTCAAATTTTGATTGTGATGTAAATATCTTCTTATTATTATTTTTTATAAAATTATTATATTTATTCCAATTTTCAGTAATTTTTAATATATCTTCTGTTGTATTCAAAGCCTCATGATAGATTTTATATTTATTTATACAATTTATCAAAAATGAAACCTTTTTTTCTGTAATATCTTTTTTTTTCAATTTATTTTTTATATTTTCAAAATGCTTGTAATTTTTATTGAGTTTGAGACTTGTCAAAAAATTTAACGCTTCTTCTTTAGTTTTCATATTTTATATAAGTATTATAAATATCGTTTTAAATCATTTTCTAATAATTTGATTGCTTTTTCTAATACATTTTTTTCTAATGGTTTAAAATGTTTATGAATTGGGTTCTTTATATCTCTTTCCCCTTTTAAAAATGTATATATATTTAATTCTACATCTTCAAAATAGCTCATTATGGAATGAGTAGATTTAGAACCATAAACAATATCAGGTAATTGTGAATAATCTCCCCTAATTGACTTTCTAATTGAAATAAATAACAAGAGATATTTGGATAAAGAGTTTTTAATAAATGAAAATCAATTAATATACGTTTAATCATCGCATTTTCTGTGTATGCTTTACATTCTATTCCCATAACAAAAGTATTATCTATAAATACATGTTTGTCAACACTTAATCCATAATAATAATAATCTTTATTTTTTAATATATAATCTCTAACTTCTTTATTTTTTATAGATTTTATATAATTTTCCTTTATTGGAAGTTTTATTTTTTGGGAATTAATTTCTAATCTATTCATATTACCTTTTAAATTATTCCAAGCTATTCTTATTATTTCTTCAGTGATATGTTCTTGTAATTTTCCTTTAACTGATCTTATTACTCCGCCATAAGCTCTATCTTCATCTTCTGCTGCATTTTTATCAACTACTTTTACAACGCTATTATAATCATTAATAAGTTCTTCTATAGATGCCATATTATATTCCTAATTATTAAATAAATTGTTTGCTTCTTTTAACCTATCATTAGCTATTTTACAATATTCTTCTGATATATCAATACCCATAAATCTTCTATTTAGCTCTTTTGCTATTTTTGTAGTAGTGCCAGCACCATTAAATGGATCTAATACAATATCATTTTGATATGAAAAAAGTTTTAATGCTCTTCTAACTAATTCTTCTGGGAACATAGCATCATGATTATATTTTTTCATATTTCTTTCAGGTGCTATTGACCATTTTGAATATACCCATTTTTTAAATTCATCTGCTACTATATCTATATTATTTTTATTTCCTTCTTTTTTTAAAGAATTTTTGCAAAATATCTCAATAAATTCCCAAGAATATTTTAAATATGGAGATGAAGGACTATTCCAACTTCCCCAAGTACAATATTTACAATTATAATTATTTTTTTCCCATATAATTTCCCCTTTCCATATTAGACCTTGATTTATAAAGAAATTACTTATTAAATGATGTGTAGGTATATAATCTGAAAACATAGGTTGTACATTTATAATAATTCTTCCGCTATCTTTTAATATTCTTATGCATTCTTTAAATATACAAAATAGTTTATCAAAATAATCTTCCCATATATTTACATCGTTTGTATTTTCGTAACTAATACCAAAATTATATGGTGGAGAAGTTAATACTATATCTATAGAATTATTAGGGAGTTTTTGTAGAAATTCTAATGAATCAGAACAATGTATCTTATTAATGAATGATTCATCTATTTCATTATTTTCTTTTTGAAAATCTTTTTTATAATATTCATAAGCTAATCTTTTTTTCTTATTTTCTTCTTTATCTTTTACTTTTTTATCTTTGTTAAAGCTTTTAAAAACTATTTTGCCATTAGTACTTGAAAATGAACGAATTTTATATAATTCTTCTATTATTTTTCTTATTAATTTATTATTAATTATAGTTTCAAGATATTTTAAATCTACAATATCAAAATTTAAAATAATGCTATTATTATTTAATATTGTTTCTATTCCTGCCGTTTTTAATGATTCTATTCCTGTATTAATATCTGATTCATTATAAATATTTTCTATTTCTATAGTTCTAAATTCTTTCATATTATTACCTAAAATATATATTTTATATTATACTATAATATTTATATTAAACAATATGTTATTATTTGTTAATATTATAATTTTATGATATTGTTGTGATTTTTCTACTTATACTTAGTTGCAAAATGTACGGTTTGGGTGTATTGTAAGTAAAAATATAATTTGGGGGATTTTATTTTATGGATAAGCACAGCACAGCACAGCACAGCACAGCACAGCACTTTAAACTATTCTAGTAATTATGTAAACTCCGATCTCAAAAATCAATCATACGAAAAACTACATTCTTTAATTGAAAAATTCAAATCAAATTATTCTCAGTACACAAATAAAAATTATAATGAAACGGAGACTAGAAGGGATTTTTTGGATCCGTTTTTTGAGGCGTTCGGTTGGGATGTTGCCAATAAACGATCTTTGAGTCAAACATACAGGGAGGTTATACATGAAGATAAGTTAAAAGTTGGGAAGGAGACAAAGGCACCTGATTATGCATTTCGTATTGGGGGAAATAGGGTTTTCTTTGTGGAGGCGAAAAAGCCCGGAGTTAATCTTAAAGAGGACAGTTTGCCTGCTTTTCAGCTTAGGAGGTATGGATGGAGTGCTAAACTTGGTATAAGTTTTCTTACTGATTTTGAGGAGCTTGCCGTTTATGACTGCACTAGAAAGCCTAATGTTAATGACAAGGCTTCTACTGCTAGGATTGAGTATATTCATTTTGAAGATTATTTAAAAAGATTTGATTTTCTTTATGAGATGCTCAATAAAGAGAGAATTGAACAGGGTTCTTTGGAAAAATATATTGCAGGTACTTCAAACAAAAAAGGTACTGAAAGTGTTGATATTGATTTTTTAAGCACGCTTGACAATTTGCGTACCAAACTTGCTTCTAATATATCTAAATTAAATAAACATTTATCTGTACGCGATTTGAATTATGCGGTTCAGCAGATTATTGATAGGATTATATTTTTGAGAGCGGCTGAAGACAGAGGCATTGAGGAGTATGGGGATTTAAAAAGGACTTTCGAGAATAAGGGGGATAATTTTTATAGGAATCTTTTAAAAATTTTTGAACATGCTGACGGCAGGTATAATTCTGGGCTGTTTGATTTTTCTAAAGACAGTATAAGCAGCAGTATTGAGATTGACAATAAGGTGATAAAGGAACTTATTAATGAGCTTTATTATCCTTTGAGTCCTTATGAATTTTCTGTTATATCGGTTGAGATAATAGGGAATGCATACGAGCAGTTTCTTGGAAAAACTATCACTATAGGTAAGAACCATAGTGCGAAGATAGAATTAAAGCAAGAGGTGCGTAAGGCAGGAGGGGTTTATTATACACCTGAGTATATAGTTGATTATATAGTGGCGAATACGGTTGGGGAGGCTATAAAGGGGAAGAAGCCTGAGGAGATAGCGAATATAAAAATATTGGATCCAGCTTGCGGCAGCGGAAGTTTTTTACTTGGGGCGTATAAATATTTACTTAATTATCATATTGAATATTACAACAAGATAAAGGACAGGGCGAAGTTTAAGGGTTCAAAAGAAGATGTAATAAAAGAGAATGGGGATTTAACTATTTGGATAAAGAAGCAGATATTACGCAACAATATATTTGGAGTGGACATAGACAGCAATGCGGTAGAGGTAACGAAATTATCGCTACTAATGAAATGTTTGGAGGGGGAGAGTACAGCGTCAATACAGAACAATCAGGATTTATTTAATGAGCGTGCTTTACCGTCATTGGAGGATAATATAAAATCTGGAAATTCCCTAATAAACAGCAATTTTAATAGTGAGGGAGAGCGTTTATTTTCATCCGATGAAGATACACAATATAAAATAAAATGCTTTAATTGGGAGAAAGAATTTTCAAGTGTGATTAAAAAAGGAGGATTTGATATAATTATTGGTAATCCGCCTTATGTAAAAGAATATACCGACAGAGAAAGTTTTGAGAATGTGAAGAAAGGCAATTTATCTAAATATTATCAAGGTAAAATGGATTTATGGTATTTCTTTGTTTGTTTTGGTTTGGATATTTTAAAAGAAAATGGAAAACTAGGATTTATTGCTCCTAATAATTGGATTACAAATGCAGGGGCGTCTATATTAAGAAATAAAGTTTTAACAGATTCAAAAATTTTAAAATATATAGACTTTGGAGATTTTAGAGTTTTTCTTGAAGCTGGTATACAAACAATGGTATTTATATTGAATAAAGAAAAAATTGATGAAGATTATGAAATTGATTATTATAAAATTTTGAATAAAAATATTGATATTTTTGAGATAGAAAATTTTTTATTTGAAAATGAAAAATCAAATGATATAAGTCATATAAAAACCATAATATCAAAAGATAGAATGTTAAATAATTTAATAACATTTATTGATAGCAGTAAAGATACAGTATTATCAAAGATAAAAGAAGTTGGAAATTATTTTTTAACATCTGAAAATACAGCTCAAGGCATAGTATATCCGCAAGATTATTTGAATGAAAAAAATAGATCTATATTAGGAGGAGATTTTAAAGTTGGAGATGGAATTTTTGTTTTAACAGATGAAGAAAAAAATGCATTAAATTTATCTAAGGAAGAATTAAAATTAATAAAACCTGCATACACTACAGAACAAATAAAAAGATATTATGCCGATAGTAATAATAAAGAATGGGTAATATATACAGATTCAACTTTCAAAGATATAAATAAAATAAAAAAATATCCTAATATAAAGAAACATCTTGATAAATTTAAAAGTGTTATTACTTCAGACAATGCCCCTTATGGTTTGCATAGAGCTAGAAAAGAGAATTTTTTTATAGGTGAAAAAATAATATCTGTTAGAAAATGCGTTGACAAACCTATTTTTAGTTATGTTGATTTTGATTCTTATGTTTCTGCTACATTTTATGTTATAAAGCCAGAGGATATTGACTTGAAATATTTGATAGGTATTTTGAATTCAAAATTAATAGCTTTTTGGTTAAGGAACAAAGGAAAAATGCAGGGTTCTAATTATCAAATTGACAAAGAACCTATTTTAAATATTCCTATTTGCAATACTGACAACGAAAATTTAAAAAATAAGTTAATTAATTTTGTTAACGAAATGATAGAATGTAATCAAAGGCTTATAAACGAAACAAATCCTGACAGTATCAACCGCATTAAAAATGATATTGCAGATATTGATTCTTTTATTGATAAAACTGTTTATTCTATTTATAATATATCGGAGGAAGAAAGAAATATTATAGAAAGTGAATAAAATGAACTATAAGAGGTTTTGTATTATTATAAAATGGGATATATTGTCCTTACGGAGTTTTTTATGATAAATTTTACAAGAAGAGTAAGAAGTGAGTTATGGGTATATGTTAATGTAGATAATATAGTGACCTCCTATAAGTTTAAAGAATTATTATCATTTAATTTAGCTTTGGACGATAATCATTGGTGTAAGACAAAAAATAATAATTATTTATTAAGCTTAAATGATATATTATTAGAGCAAAAAGTTCAAAATCTTTTAGATTATATAAATGAATTTATTTGGTTGAATTTAAATAATCATATAAAAAATTATTTTAATGATAATAATATATTGGATTATTGTGTTGCAACAGATTTTAATTTTGACTTTGATAATAAAATTAGAACAAGTGTAGGAGAAGCTGAATTTTCATTAAAATATAGAAGAAGTGAAATAACTGATGAAGAAGCAGAGTATTATGGAAATGTTTTAGTAGAAAAAATAAAAAAGTGTTATGATATTTTACCAATAAATAAAAAAGATACTTATTTTACAACAATACCAATTGATATTGATGAAAATGAAAATAATAAACTTTCATATAAATTGGTTAAAAGGCTGTCATATATATTGAATAATAATTTATTTATTTTGAAATGTCATAAACCATCATTTAAAGATAAAACTTTAAATGAAAAAATTAGTATTTGGAATGAAATATATTCCGATACTAATGGGTTTGAGTTTATTGAAAAAGTTGATATAACAGATAAAGATGTTATAATTATTGATGACTTATATCAGTCTGGTGTTTCTATGTGGAGTTATGCAAAATTTCTAAAATCATTAGGGGCAAAACAAGTCATTGGAATATCAGCTGTAAAATCTTTAAGGGATAGTGATAATACAAATGTATAATGTAGATTTTCTACAGTATGCACTGGCTAAAGGTGTAGGTGAAGCTGCAATTAAAAAAGCTTTAAATTTTTTGAAGCTTAATAAAAATGCATCTTGGAAAGATATTATTACTGATAAATCTATTTTAAAATTAAAAGATGATATTTATACTAATATTTATAAAACTGAAAATGAAGCAAAAATATTAGCAGAACAATTATATAATAACAATATATATATGATACTAGAAAATGATTTAATGTATCCTGAAAGATTAAAAAATACATTGGGTAATAATACGCCGCCAGTAATATTTGTTCAAGGAAATTTAGCTCTTTTAAATAAAAATAGTATAGGATTTTGTGGTTCTAGAAAAGTATCTGATAAAGGAAAACAAATAGCCTATGAATGTGCTAAGGAATTAGTAAATAATGATATAACTGTAGTTAGCGGATATGCTTCAGGTACGGATTTAACCGCTCATATGTCTGCTCTTTCAAATAATGGTAATACTATTTTTGTTATACCAGAGGGGATATTAAAAAAGCGTATTAAAGGTGAAGTAAAAAATTATCTTAATAATACAAATCATGTTTTTATATCCCAATTTATGCCAAATTTGACTTGGAATGCTATGAATGCTATGAGAAGAAATAAGGTAATAATAGGTTTATCAATAGCTATGATATTAATAGAATCAAGAAGAGATGGCGGTACTTTTGAAGCGGGAAAAGAAACATTAAAATTAGGTCATAAGTTATTTGTAGTTGATTTTTTTCATCCTCCAGAAACAGCTGAAGCTAATAAATTTTTTATTAGTCAAGGTGGTATTCCTATAAAAAAAAATAGAGATGGGCATCCAAGTATGAAGTCTGTATTTAATTCAATTAATAATGATATGTCTTTATTAAATAAAACAATATCTGAACCTGAATTTGATTTTACTTATTAGCAAATGTTATTATATTTATAATTTTTTGTTTAATATTGGGTAATCAGCCGCACGTACATTGTACTATCCGTAAGGGGTTGCGATACCGTGCGGAATGCCCGTATGGCGAATACTGCGTTAGCTAGGCTAGTAGTGAGGAAACTAGGAAAGCAGTTGATTTTATATTAAATAGCTTTATAATTAAATTATGGATAAAAAAGAAATTATTAATAAACTTACAAATAATAATAAAAATATTAAATATTCTTATTTTTGTAATATTGTAGAATCTTTTGGTTTTGTGTGTAAAAGACAACGAGGAAGCCATAGAATATATTCAAGAATTGGTATTTCTGAGTTAATTAATATTCAAAATGTTAATGGAGAGGTAAAGCCTTATCAAGTTAAACAATTTTTATATCTAGTTAAGAAATATAATTTGGAGGAATGATATGAAATATAGTATTAAAATTTTTTATAGTGAAGAAGATGAAGGTTATATAGCTTTATCAGAAGAGTTAGATAATATAAGTGCTTTTGGAGCAACAGAAGAGGAGGCTTTAAAAGAAATAAAAAATGTTATATCGCTATATTTTGAGAAAAAAAATCTATCTTTGAAAAAATCATAAAGTATTTTATTATTTATTATATTGGGTAATCAGCCACATAGCCTCACTACATACGACTTCGTCAGGTACTTCCTTTGGTCGCTTACATTGTACTTTCTCTAAGGGTGAGCGTTACCGTGCAGGAAGCCACCGACCGTAGGGAGTGCGTTAGCTCGGCGAGTAGTTAAAAATATTTTTAAAGGGGGCGGTTTCGATGTGGTGATAGGTAATCCATTTTAAAGTAAGGATAAAGATAATAAAAAAGAGTAGT
>NZ_JARHYI010000040.1 GCF_029258575.1 Brachyspira sp.
GTTTCTTTAATCTTTCATTTCTTGTTGCTACTGTAGGACCTAATTTATTGCTGTTTACATCTATATCATCAAAAAGCCAACATGCAATATGATTTTTAACAACATTTTTTAGTATGTTATAACATAAAATATATTCTATCTATTTTATTTATTTTTTATACGTCAGAGTTTTATTTTTAATATAATTGACTATTACAATATATATGTTATTATAAACTATATAATAATTAAATTTGGACAATTTATGTATAAAATAAAAATATTAACAATTTTATTTATTTTTTATAGTTCAATTATTTACGCTGAAAATACAATTTTAGAACCTTCACAATCGACAACAGCAAAATACAGATTATTTAGAACTAGCAATATGTGGACTTTTCTAAAATTAGAAACAACTACAGGTAAAATATGGATACTTCAATATGATATAAGCGGAGATAGTCGTTTTACTATAGAATTGAATACAATAGATCTTTCAGGAGGAAAAGAAAAAACAGCAGGAAGATTTACTTTATATCCTACATCTAATATTTATACTTTTATATTATTAGACCAAATATATGGAAATACTTGGCAAGTACAATGGAGTTTTGAAGAAGAAACTAGATTTATTATACCAATTGATTAATATAATATTTATGTTTTATATTTTTATTTTTAATATAAATAAAATACTTCTATTTTTTTTAATTTAATATATACTTGCACTCTAAATCAATTTTAAGGAGATAATTATGGAAGTATCAGATAGAAGCTGGGTTATTACATTACTATTTGCAATATTTCTTCCAGTACATAGATTTTATGTAGGTAAAATATGGACAGGTATATTATTTTGGCTTACTGGAGGGGGATTAGGATTTTGGTATATTATAGATATTGTAATGATACTGTTGGATAAATTCACGGATAAAGAAGGAAGAAAACTAAGAAAATAATAAAAATTAATACAATAAAAAAACAGGAGAATTAATTATATTTTAATTCTCCTGTTTTTTAAGATAGGTATAAACATGTATATAAATATTGATAGTTATCTAATTAATATTTATTCATCTAAAGTTATTAAAACCTCTCTAGGCTTACTGCCATTTTCAGGTCCTACTATACCCTGACGCTCCATTATTTCTACTATTCTAGCAGCTCTATTATATCCTATTTTCAAACGGCGTTGCAAGAATGAAGCACTAGCCTTTCCTGTTCTAGCTACCAACTGAACTGCATCCTCCCAAAGCTCTTCATCAAGTATATCTTCTTCATCAGTATTCTTATCATCAGCATCACTTCCCTCTAAAGCAGCTATTAAACTCTCATCAAACATAGGGGACATTTGACCTGATAAATAATCAACTACCTTTTTAACTTCATTATCAGAAACGAAAGCACCCTGTACTCTATCAGGCATCTGACTTCCAGAGGCACAGAATAAAGCATCTCCCTTACCCAATAACTGCTCAGCTCCAGACATATCGATTATGATTCTTGAGTTAGTTTTATTAGGTACTTGGAAAGCTACTCTTGTAGGAAGATTCGCTTTTATTACACCAGTAACAACATCAGCAGAAGGTCTTTGAGTTGCTATTATCAAATGTATTCCAACAGCCCTGCTCATTCCAGCCAAACGAGATATTAAATCTTCAACCTCTTTTGATGCTACAACCATCAAGTTATGAAGCTCATCTATAACAAGAACTATATAAGGAAATAATTCTAAAGGCTCTCTGTTAAATTCTGTTTCTCCTTCTTTAAGTAACTGTCTTACCTTTTCATTATATGTCTTAACATTTCTTACGAAAAATCTCTCCATTCTTTCATATCTTTTTTCCATTATGTCAACAATATATCTCAATACTATAGTAGCCTTCTTCTCATCAGAAACTACAGGAGACATCAAATGAGGTATACCATTATATATAGAAAGCTCTACTCTCTTTTTATCAACGAATATAAATTTTAGTTCATCAGGACGGAATTTATATAAAAGCGAAAGTATTATAGTAGATAAACAAACACTTTTACCAGAACCAGTTGTACCTGCAACAAGTAAATGAGGAGCTTCAGACATATCGGATACCACATTATTACCATATATCCCTTTACCTAATACAAATGGTATATCTAGTTTAGATTGTCTGAAATCAGTACTTTCTAAAACATCTCTCAAATAAACTGCACTTCTTACTTTATTAGGTATCTCTATTCCTATAACAGAACGTCCAGGTATAGGTGCTATTATTCTCACACTTTCAGAAGCTAATGCTAAAGCAATATTATCAGTAAGATTTGATATTTTTGATACTCTTATTCCTGAAGCTATTTCTAATTCATATCTAGTAATGACTGGACCTCTTGATACTCCAGTAACCTTTGCCTCAATATTAAAATCTAATAATGTATGCTCTAACTGCATTGCTGTCTGTTTTATTGACTCCATCATAGCTCCATCATTAACTGGTATGGATCTATTTAATAAATCAAAAGGGGGATGTTTATAATGCTTATCAACATATTTTGTATCAAAGTTAGATTGTATACGCTCTGTATCAAAATTCTTAATAGATTTAGTACCTATAACTGATTTCATAGGTTTTAATGTATCAATTGTTTTTTGAGATTCTATATTTATAAATCCTGATTCCTCTTGATGATATGCATTATTTATATTAGTTTCAGTATTTTCGGTTTTAGTATTTTCTGCATTTTCTTTTATATCTTCAATATCTTCTAGTATTGCATTATCATTAGGTAATTTATTATCATTCTCTAAATTAATTGTAGTATCTGATGAATGATCATTATTTATTTTATTATTTTCTTCAGTATTTATAATTCTAGTTTTTAATCTAATATCATCTATATTTGAATCTGCATTATAAAGCTCTTCTTCATCCAAATCAAATTCATCTATTTTAGTATCAGTATAATTATTATAGTCATTATAATTTGGTATATGATCTGCTCTATTGTATCCTCTTTTGGCAGCATACCCCATAGCAAATTCAAATACTTCTTTTTTATTGGTATTATTAGATTTATTTATATTATTTGAAGTAAAAACATACTCTTTTTTTTCTTCTTTATTTTCATTTCTATTTTCTGCATTATATTTATTGATAGTTTCTATCATGCTGTCAATATCATTTTGAGCATTATCTTCTTCATAATATTTATTTCTTTTATTTTCTTCAACTAATTTCTGAAGTTTCTCAAAACTATCTTCTACAGCATCTTTATTATAATCATACATAGAATCTTCATTATAATTTTCTATATTATTATAATTTTCTATATTATTATAATTTTCTACATTATTTGCTTTTATATACTGCTCTTCAACATTATACTTTGAATAATTATTAATAGAATCATCACAAGCAGCTCTCTTAAAATCTGACTTTTTTAAATAATTAATATTATAATCAAGCCCTTCAAATTCTTTATAATTATTCATATATTCTTCATATTCTTCATTTTTTTTTTTATTTATAAAGTCATTATAATAATTTCTATACAATTCATCTTGCATTTCTATGCTGTTATTATAATTAGGAGTATTCTTATTTGCTTTTTGTTTTCCAAATATAGCTTCAGCCAAAGTTAATCCTAAATCCTCTTCAGAGTTTTCTAATATATTTATATTTATTCCATTGAATTTTGTATTTCTTAATTCATTTACAAGAAAATCAGATTCTTTATTATTTATATCCGTTTTAGTAAAAAAATTATTTACAATATCATTTCTTTTTGAAAGTTTTTCTCTATATTTTTTCTCATCAAAATCATAATTCAAATTTTCTATTTTTTCTATGAAAGGTATAGTTTTAAACTCAAACTCTGATATCTCTTTAGTATAAAATAAAGGTATGTAATCTTTAGTATATACTTGTTCTTTACTATCTGTTTGTGAAGAAGTTTCAGTATTTTTTATAGTTTTTATTTCTAAATCTTTTATTCCATTAACAACCTTTTGCTCTATATCTTTTATCTTTTCTAAATCAACATTCTTAACCATATTTTTGAAATAATTAATCAAATCCATTATAGAAACTTTAGCAAAGATTATAGCAGTTATAAGAAAAGAGGATAATACTATCATAATAGCACCTATATTGCCAAATAAAGATACTAAAGAACCTCCTATAAATTTACCTAATATTCCACCTTTATTATAAAAATCTAAATTTCCTAAAAATATATTAAGAAGTATACTAAAAAGTATCATTAGTATAGATGAAGATATTGCAGATATTAATATTCTATCAGCAGAATTTTTTAATATAATATTAACTCCTGCATATATAAAAAATGCAGGTATAACATAAGATGCAAAACCAAATGCCAAAAATGAATAACTTGATATATAGGCTCCAAATATTCCTAATAAATTTGTTATTTCTTTATTAGCATTTAAATCTTCCATATTCATACTTAAATATGATAGTAAAAGTATTCCTGCAAATAGTAGACATAAAAAACCTATTATATCAAAGAATGTATTTCTATTTTCATATTCTTCTTGAATATTATCATCAAAATTTTCTGATTTTTTTTCTAATTCTCTTTGTTCTGCTCTTTTTTGTATGCTTAATTTCTTTTTAAATAACTGCATCATAATAAAACTCCAATACCTAAAAAATCGTCAATCATAAAGGCATAAAATAAAAGAAAACCGCCATTCCAGCTATCATACAGTAGAAGCCGAAATAGAAAAGTTTACCATTCTTCAAAAATGAAAGAAGAAATTTCAATGCTATAATTCCAAAAATAAATGCTGTAACAAATCCTGCCAAAGCATAAGTAATATTAAAATCAGCAATATCTTTTATTGATAATAGTAAAGCTCCAAATATTGCAGGCAATGATATTAAAAAAGAAAATTTCCCTGCTAAATCTCTATTAAGTCCCAAAAATAAAGCAACACTTATAGTCATACCAGATCTTGATATACCAGGAAATATTGCAATAGATTGTGCTAAACCTATTATAAATGCATTTTTATAAGTCATAGAAGATAAATCTTTTATATCATTACTGTAAGTATTTTTATCAAATCTTCTAGTGAGAAGCAGTATAGAACCTGTTATAATCAAATTAAGCCCTATTCTCTGAAGCTCTAAATTACCTATATATCTCTCTAATAATAATCCTGTTATAGCAACGGGTATTGAGGCAATTATAACCATTAAAGACATTTTAAAACCTTCATTATTTTCAATTGCATTATTAATATCTTTCAAACCTGTGAAAAATCCCACAATGGTATTTAATATATCTTTATAAAATATTAAGCAGGTAGCTAAAAATGTACCAAAATGAAGTGCTACTTCAAATGATAATATATTTTCTGAATGAAAATTCATGAAATGTTCTATTATTCTTAAATGACCTGAACTTGATACAGGAAGAAATTCTGTTATAGCCTGAATGAAACCTAATATTACAGCTTTAATCATTAAACTACCCCGTTGTTTACATAATATCGATATAATTCTCGGATAGTTTAAAAAAAATAATAGTAAAAAATTATGTCAACTAAATTATGATAATATAAAAATCATTCCAAAACTGTTTCAACAACAACATTATACTCATTAGAACTATAACTTTCTTCCAATATATAAGCTTCATTTGTAAGTTTTACCGCTTTGTTAATATCTATATCATTACTTCTTAAGATTTTAAATAATGATTCATATGCTCTATTCAAAGCATTTTTTGTGAGTATTTGTCTTGTATATGCATTTAATTTTGCATTTTCTGATATTTGTATGGAAGCATTGCCCCTGAAAATTTTTTCATCTATACTTCCCTCTTTTTTTAACTTATTTAATACTTCCAATGTTCTTAAATACAAACTGCTGTCTTTTACATTTATTTCAACATAATAATTATCATCTTTTTTATATTCTTTTATTTCGGTTATACTCTTATTATCAAAATCTATCAAATTATTATCTTTTAAAGACACAGCAACTATATTAAAATCATTTCTATTTATAGCAGATGCTGTTTCTTTTGCTATATTATAGTATATATTGTCGATAGCCTTTGATTTGCTCGCTTCAAAACTTAAATCTGTATATACTTTTGAATATAAATACCCTTTTTGGATATTATTCTTTGAGCATGAAATTAATAAAAATAATAATAAAATAATGATTAAATATAGCTTGTTTTTTTCCATAATATATAATAAATTATCCTTTTATAATTTAATTATTTTAACTTTATCATATTTATAATTGTAAAACAAGTATACGGAGATTTAATATTGAATATAAAAATATTTGCATTATTATTAACTATTATCATATTTTCATCATGCCAAAAAAAAGAGGACAACTTTTTAGAAGATATGGCATCTTTAGATAAATCATACATGGACACATTACTTGTGATAAGAGATGTTAATAATTCAAATAGAAAAGAATCAATAGAAAAATTCATAGTTGTATGGAACGATTTTAAAAAGCAGTACTATAATTCAAATAGAGAAGATCCTCAATGGAAAGCAGATTTTGATTCTTTACAGGATATACTTATACGCTCGCATTATTATATATCAAGCGGAGAAGATGAAAGTGCTGGTTATTCTATCCTTCATGATATAAAATATGTATTATCAGATTTAAGAAAAAGAAATAATGTTAATTGGTTTTTTGATAATTTAAATTCTATATATAAAATAGCATACAGAGTCGGAGAGCTTTCAAAAATATATGCAGGCTCTAATACTATGCTTACTCCTGAAGAGGAAGAAAAATTAATAGTTGTATATTATCTTCTTGATGCAGCAGTGAAAACAACAATATCAGAATTTGATAAAAGTAATATACATCTGCTTCATCTATCTCAGCAACAATTAGGAACTCTTAAACATAATATAGAAACAATAGATGATTTAGTTAAGTCTATAGGAAATGACTTGTTTTCAAAAAAATACAGTAATCTTTCCAATACATCAGAAAATATTTTAAATATATATTTTAACTCTCTACAAATAATAAGAGGATAATAAACAAAGTATAATAAAAAGGAATCATCACTAGTGAAAGGATTTTGCATTTTAAATAAACCATCAGGCATAACTTCTTTTGATGCCATAAAACAAACAAAAAAAATATTAAAAGATAAAGAAAATATAATAGAAAAAAAAGTCGGACATGCTGGTACATTAGATCCTTTTGCTGATGGTATATTAATATTAGCATTCGGAAGGTATACAAAACTATTTTTCTTATTCGATAATTTAAATAAAGAATATATAGCTGAAGGTATATTCGGAGAAAGCAGAGATACAGATGATATAGAAGGACAAATAATTAAAACTTCCAATAATAATAATAAATTAAATTTTGAAGAATTAGAAAATATTATAAAAACAAATTTTCATGGAAATATAAAACAAAAGCCACCAATATACAGTGCTAAAAAAATAAACGGAAAAAGAGCTTATGAGTTGGCAAGAAATAATAAAAGTTTTGAATTAAAAGATATTAATGTATTTATAAACAATATTGAATTACTTGAATATAATTATCCATATTTCAAAATAAAAACTTCTGTAAGTAAAGGAACTTATATAAGATCCATAATAAGAGATATAGGAGAAATTACAGGAAATCTAGCATATACAAAATGTTTAACTAGAACTTCAATAGGATATTATGATCTTAATTCGGCATGCAGTATTGAAGATATAGATTCAAATAAAATACTTTCATTCTTTGATATGTTTAGAAACTTTGATAAAATAAAAATAGAAGATTCTTCGGATATAAAACAAATATTATGTGGCAATACCAAGATAATAGAAAATATAAAAATCAATAATAAATATTTGGCTGTTATAGATAATAATGAAAATCTAGTATCTATAATAGAAAAAAATATATCAGAAAAAAATAAATATGTTTTTATAGATATTTAAAATAAATTAACATAATACAAAATGAATAATTGATTTTTTTTATAATAAGTATATTATATTATCTAGCAAAAATCCTATTATAAAGGTTATATAATTATAAATGAATATACTAGTTATAAATGGTCCTAATACAAATATGTTTGGTGCAGCTCAAACTGAAGTTTTTGGAAATATTACATTAGGAGATATAGAAAATAAAATCAAAGAAGCGGCTTTAGGAAGTGCTAAAGTATCATTCTTTCAATCAAATCATGAAGGTGCCATAATAGATAGAATACATAGAGGTTATGATGAAAGTATAGATTATATAATAATAAATGCAGGTGCTTATGCTCATACTTCTATAGCAATAAGAGATGCTTTTTTGTCAACTAATATACCATTCATAGAAATACATATGAGCAATATTTTTGCTAGAGAAGATTTTAGAAGCAAGAGCTATTTATCTGATATAGCATTGGGAGTAATCACAGGATTCGGGGATAATAGTTATATATTGGCTTTGGCTCATTTGCTGTCAATAGAAAAAAGAAATAATAATTAAATCATTACGGAGTTTGAAAATGTGTAAATTAACTTTAACTGAAAGCGGAGAAAATAAAAAATTCAATTATGATGCTAGATTACAAAGATTATTAAAATTAACAAATGAAAATATTCTCATAACTAAAAATGAAAATATATTCTATCTCACAGGATTTAAAGGAAGTGCAGGCTGGCTTCTTATAAGTGAAGGTAAAAAATACTTATTTGTAGATTCAAGATACTGTGAGCATGCTTCTAAAGTTACACATAAAACTACTGTTATACTTGTAGCAAGCACATATTATGATGCTTTGGCAGAATTCTGTAAGGAAAAAAATATAAAAGAAATATATACAGCTAAAAATGGACTTTATCTTTCTGATTATGAAAATATAGTTTCTTCAATGGTTAATAACTCAATAAAAATAGGTATAAGTAAAGCAAATATTGATAGTATAAGAAATATTAAAGAAAAAGAAGAAATAAAAATAATGAAAGATAATTTGAATAGAGCAGAAAAAGCAATGACTAAAATGCTGGCATTCGTAAAAGAGGGAGTAACAGAAAAGGAATTGGCTGCAGAATTAGAATATCAAATGCGTAAAGAAGGAGGAGATAAAACAGCTTTTGATACTATACTTCTTTTTGGAGATAGAACATCTCTTCCTCATGGAGTACCTTCTGATAGAAAATTAAAATTAGGTGATAATATACTTATGGATTTCGGATTATCTAAAGATGGTTATAAAAGCGATATAACTAGAACTTTCTTCTTTGGTAAAGGAAGTAATTTTGAAGAGATGAGTAAAATATATAATATAGTAAAAGAAGCAAATCATAAAGGAATAGAAACAATACACTCTAATATATCAGGAAAAGAGGTTGATAATGCAGCAAGAGAAATAATAAAAAATAAAGGTTACGGACAATATTTCGGTCATGGATTAGGACATAGTTTGGGGCTTGAAATACATGAAGATCCTAGACTTTCACCTCTTGTTGATCATACTCTTGAAGGAGGCTGTATAGTTACAGTAGAGCCAGGAATATATGTTCCTAATTTAGGAGGAGTGAGAATAGAGAATATGGTAATAGTAACAAAAGAAGTCGGAGTTTCTATGAATGATACTCCTACCGATTTAATAGTATTATAATAAAAAGCAGACATATTATAAAAATATATAATATACCTTTAATAAAAAACAGAAATATTATTATTGAAAGTGTCTATTAAAATTTATGTCAGAATCTATATCCTTACTTGAGTACCTATCTCAAAATTGCCGTTTCTTTTATAGCATTTATTTTCTCAACATTATCTGCTCAATGATATCTCCAATCATAAACTAAATAAAGTACGACATTAACTGCCATATTTTCTTTAAATAATATTATTTATAAAAATTATTACTATAATAGTTACTGTATAATTTAATATAATTTTCTAATTCACTTTCACATTTAAGAGCTATAAAATCAACTCTTCTATTCTTAGAAATATTATTCGTATATTTAGGTACTATATCACTATAAGGAAAAATTTTTACCCTCTTATATGAAAAGCCAGAGGAAAGTATAACATCTCTTATTACACTGGCTCTTCTCTCTGAAAGTCTGAAATTAATATTACCGTTGCCCTGCCCTATAATATCAGCATGCCCCTCAATTATAATAATACTATTTTTATTATTACTCATAAAACTCATAACTTCCTGCATAACATAAACATAATCTTCAATATTGTAAGGCTTATCCGAACCCAATTTATAATATATTTCTTTATGAGTATCTATAAGCATTCCCTTATCTGTTTTAATCAAATCTATATTATCATCAACATTAAATTCATAATTGCAAATATCTTTCTGTTCAGCTGGTCTATTCCAAGAAAAATATAATCTTCTTTCTGGTATAAAACATCCAATAAAAATAAAAGGAATCAATAGACTAAGGAATAATATAATATACTTCATAATCAAAACCTTATATTTATAGGTATAAAAGAAACACCAAATTGTTTTGTAAATATACCATATTCTATGGCAAATGACTGATAGAATATATCAAAATAAAAACCCAATCTCATATCATAAAATTTGTATGACATTTTATTTTGAGAATTAGGTATATATAAATTGTCTACTTTAATATTATTGTTAACTATATTGGCATAGATTCCAATACCATTTAACCCCACAGTAGATTCTAAATCACCAAATATTATATCAGCCACAATTGAAAAATATGCAGATAAATATTGTATAACAGGTACTTTATCCTGCATTTTAAATCCGAATACTAATTTAGGACTCAAAGAAAAAGTTTTCCATTTAGACTGTAAAAAAGCATCTCCATTAAACACGACCCCTGTATCAGTACCACCCATAAAACCAAGACGAAGAGGAATATAAACATATCTGTTATTAGCATTTAAATTCAAACTTCCAATATCATAATTAAAATCAGCTCTAATATCTCCAAAAAAATATTTAGTTCTAAAAAGATAAGCCTTTAAAGAAGCTCCTACATTCCAGCCTAAAGATTCTATTTCAACATCATTTACAACGGCTCCGTAAAGCTCTTTAAATCCCAAAGATATACCTCCCCTTAAAGTTAAAGCCAAAGGTATAGGTCCTAAATTAACCTCTAAATAAGCATTGATATGAGGTATAGGAAGTATCTCTATAGCCTTTGATAAAGCATCATAATCATTTTGATTTTTAGGGGGATTTTTAATATAATCCAATTGCATTAAAGGAACATCTGTATATATATTAATTCCTAAATTCCTATAGGTGTATGCATTGGTATAAGAAGTCCAGTATGATTTCCTGATGCTGCATTAAAAGCTGCTTTCTTTTGCAAAGAATTGATAACTACCTGTGCCGTCTTCTGCTGCATGCTTGCCGCTTCTAAATATCCTATAGTAGTACCGAAAAGAAGTATAACGGATTCATTTGTAGTTGTATCTAATATAGACTCAGGATTCTGTATTATCCCTATAAGCTCTCCAAATGTAAAACTTTTTATTCCGTCATCAAATAATTTATTCATTTGAGGATTTGAAATTAATATATCAAGTGTTTCTTTAGGTATGTCCTGATACATTCCGCTTGTACTCAAATATGTGTTCATAAAATCTTTATATGTAACATTAATTTGAGAATATAATGCCGAATAAGATACTGCAAAAATGATAGCACTTATAGAGAATAAAACTCTCATAAATTAAACCTTAATATCTAAACTCTACAACATAATGCGTAATAGCTTCATCAGGATAATAGTATTTTCCATCAAAACCGCTTATCTTTTTTATCATATATGCCCTTGCTTCTTCGTACATAGCCTTAAAATAACACTCTTCTTTAGTATATCTAGTTCCAAAAACACTAATGTATCCTCCTTTATCGCCTCTTTTTCTCCATATTTCAGCCTTACTTGAAAAATCATCATAATGATCTTTTCTAACAGTTAAACTATCATAATCTACAAGTCTTACTATTTTATCATCAAAATTAAATAAATAATTTTCAGAACCCTGCCAAACAAAACTCTTTTCTGTATAATTATTCGGAGTAATAAGCTTCCAATCATCTTCTTTGGCATTATCAGGGTGAACTTCACTCATCATAAATGAATTTAATCCAGCCTTTTTTATATGCTCATCTGTTACAATAAAATTAGTTTCTCCCCTATACGCTGCTTCTTTTATTTCTTTATAAGGGGCATAAGGATAATCAGTTTTTGAAATTCCATAATATCTATTTCCAACTTTAGTCCAATTAGGTTCTAAAGGTGTGGTAGGATGCGGTGTTACAGGAGGTCCGTATTTATCACTTTGAGAAATTAACGATTTTGTAGAAACATAATTATCTATATAAATTCCTTTATAATCATTCTCTACAATCCAATTTACACCATCTTCTGTTGAATATATAGTTTCTTTGCTAGCTTTATTGTAATTAAAACCATAAAGATCTATACCATTTTCAGTATGATCATAATCCCAAGAATAATTTCCTTTATTTATTACATACAATTTATCATCACTTACATAAACAGATATATAACTTCCATTTTTCCATGGATTATTTATATACTGATAATTAGTTAATTCTTTAGTATCTTTATTAAAATCTATAACTTTATATTTAGTTATATCGGCTCTATATCCAGAACCGCCAGTCCAACCTAATCCTCCGCCTAATATATATAATTTACCTTTAAAATAAACTGTATGATACTGAGCAAAGATATATAATCCAACACTTTGCTGCCAAGATAAGCCCAAATTATAATTACTGTCTGCAGGATTATAAATTATATCTGGAAATTCCTTTATCTTATTCATTCTATCCCCCTGAGTAGTCCAATTGAGTAAATCAGAAGAATGGTATGTTAAATTATTTATATACATATCTTTCTGAATTCCATTTACATTAGATTTTCCAAAATTAAGATATTTTATAGTATATAACTCCTCATATTTAGGAGCTTCTTCATACCATATTTGAGAATCCTCAATAATATCAGCTCTTTTTAAATGATTAAAAATCTGAAGGTTGCTGATACTAGATGTTTCAGGAAGATTCTTTCCATAAACAACTATTTTATCTTTACTATCCATAGATAAAACTATATTAGTTGCTGTTCTAGTAAGAGTTTTATTTACAGAATCATAATCATACATATTTTTTGCCAATATATACCATTTTCCCTTATATACAAATCTTCTAATATATGTTCCAAAAACTGCATTATCAGGTGCGGTTTCAGGCTTTACATCAACATGAATTGGTATAGTATTATCAGTCACTACAAAATCAGTAGGAGGTGGTATAACATTAGGACCTAGTATATTAATTTTTTTACAGGAAAATATTAAAACAAGAATAAGTAAAAGAAGTACAAAAAATAATTTTCCGCTTACATTCAATATCATCTCTTTCATCATAAAATAACACCCAAACAAATATTATATAATTTCTTACTATATATTGATTATAAATTTTAGACAATTTTTTTTATAAAAAATAAAGATATTTTTTTTTGATGTAAAATTATTAATTGAATACATATTTATCTCTTGGCTTGGCTTGGCTTGGCTTGTAAGCATGAATAATACATAATTCCATTTTATATTATAAAAAATTATTTTCAAGTATTTATATTTATAAAATATTTTTTATGTAAAAACTTGACATCATATTTTTATATAGTATAATAACAAATACTGCATGCAAATATAAAGAGGTATATTTATGACTGAATTAACAGATAAACAAAGAGATATTTTTTACTTTTTACAAAAATTTACCAATGAAAATGGCTATCCTCCAACTGTCAAAGAAATCATGGTGCATTTTAACTTTGCTTCTCCTACTGCAGTAACAACACATCTAACAGCTTTAGAAAAAAAAGGATATGTAAAAAAAACAGGTAAAAGAGCAAGAGGAAGTGTTCCTATAGGCACTTTCAATAAAGGTAATCATAATATGATAAAAATACCTCTTCTTGCCAATGAAGTTAAAGCTGGATTTTTAATGGATGTTGCAGATGAAACCGTAGAAGAAACATACTCCCTTCCAAAGTCAATAGCTCAAGATGAAAATAATTTTCTTATGAAAGTAACAGGCGATTCTATGATAAATGCACATATAAAAGAAGGAGATATGGTATTGGTTCACCCTTCAAATGAAGCTGATAATGGTGATATTGTGGTTGCCAAAATAGATAATAATGGAAATGAAGAGATAACTATAAAAAGATTTTTTAGAGAGAAAGACTGCATTAAATTGGTATCAGAAAATAATGATTATCCTCCTATAGAAAAGGAAAGCGTTTCAATAGTAGGAAAAGTAATTGGATTAATAAGATTAAAAATATGATTGAAATAATGAAAACATAAAAAAGGGAGCATTGAAAACTCCCTTTTAATTTATAAAATTTTATTATCTGTAATTTGTGAATTGCAAAGGTATAGGATAATCTTTTCCTTTTATCATAGTAATAACTGACTGCAAATCATCTTTTTTAGCACCTGATACTCTAATCTGTTCATCTTGTATGCTTGCCTGAATCTTTAATTTCATATCCTTAATATCTTTTACTATCTGTTTTGCCAAATCTTTATCTATACCATGAACTATTTCATCAATCTCTCTTATGGAATCTCCTGCTGCTTTTTCTTTCTTCTTCTCTCTCAAGCATTTTTGATTCAAGCCTCTTTTAATAAATTTTTGAAATAAAATATCTTTAACCTGATTAAGTACAAAATCTGCAGGCGCTAGTATAGTAATTGTTTTATCACCTTTATTTAATTCGATTTGTATATTCTGTCCTTTGAAGTCAAATCTGTTATCTATTTCTTTAACTGCTACATTAACACAATCATCTATAACCTGCATATCAACCTCAGAAACTATATCAAAACTTGGATCTTTTGCCATAATAAACTCCTTTAAATAAATATTTATAATATAAATTAATATCCTAGAATGATTTTTTATATATTATTTAGTTAATAACTTTTTATAAAGTTTAATGTATTCTAAAATTGTTTTCTGAAGAGAATAATCTTTATTCATAGCATTAAGTACAAGTTTATCCCAAACAGATTTGTTATTATAATATAAATCGAAAGCTAAGTCCATAGCATTAACAAAACTTTTTATAGAATAATCATTAAAAGTAAAACCAGAAGCCTTATTAACACTTTTATTTCTATTATAATTTATAACAGTATCTTTAAGACCTCCAACAGCATGAACTATAGGCAAAGAACCATATTTCATGCTATATATCTGATTAAGCCCACAAGGTTCAAAACGACTAGGCATCAAGTACATATCACTTCCAGCTGTTAATCTATGAGCTAATGATTCATCAAATGTAAAAAGCACCTTTATATTTTTAGCTCTATTCGCTCTATCTATAAAATCTTTTTCAAAATCTTTAAGATAATTATTCTTGCTAAATAAGAAAATGAAATTAGCGTTATAAGATGAAATTTCAAAAAAAGAATGATATATCAAATCAAGACCTTTCTGCGTATCAAATCTTGATATCATAGTTACAAGAGGATAATTTTTATTTGGTAAATTTAATTCTTTGTATAGAGCATTCCTTATTAGTTTTTTCTTTTCTATAGAATTTATATCATAATTATTTTTTATATACCTATCAGTTTTAGGATCCCAAGAATTATCATATACACCATTAAGAATTCCATATAATTTATGAGAAATATCTACAAGCAAATCATTCATTCCGCATCCAAATTCTTCTCCCTGTATCTCAATAGCATATGAAGGACTTACAGTTGTAACCATATCTGCGAGTATGATTCCAGCCTTAATAAAACTTACATGACCATAAAATTCCAATCTGCTATGAATGAAAAATTTCCAAGATACATTAAGAAGAGGATATATACTAGTAGGAAAATTTCCCTGATAAGCTAAATTATGAATAGTAAACATAACCTTCACATTCTCTAATGCCGCTTCTTCATTATAAACTTCTTTTATATAAAGAGCTATTAAAGCAGTCTGCCAATCATGAATATGAACTATATCCAATTTAAATTTTTCATTTTTATATAAATAGATAATCAGTTGAATAACAGCCTTTGAAAAAAGTATAAACCTTCCAGCATTATCCGAATAATCATTTCCATTTTCAGAGTATATGCCGTTTCTTTTAAACATATGCTCTTGTTTGATAAAATAAACATCAACATTTTCATTTTCAGGATGTTTTATCTTTACTATCTCAGTTTTTATTGTCTCTTTTCCATATTCTATTTCAAATTCTGTGATTATATTTTTTTTATTTAATAATTTATAATTTTGTTTGTATAAAGGTATTACCAAAGAAGCGTTAATTTTTGAAGAGCCAAATTGACAAGAGGATAATGCCAAAGGTAAACTTCCTGCAATATCTCCTAAACCGCCTGTTTTAGAAAATGGATATGCTTCACTGGATACCATAAATATATTCATAAATTACTTCCATAATATTTTAGTATTGTATAGTTATATATCTTTTAAGCTTAAAAATCAAGTAATTTATTTTTATAATATTGTTTAAGTTCCATAGATATTGCACACTTTTAGTTTAAAAAAAATGAGATATTCCTTATAATTTAAATTGCTAAAAAAAACAAAAAGGAATATCTATGAAACAGTATAATACACAACAGAAAA
>NZ_JARHYI010000079.1 GCF_029258575.1 Brachyspira sp.
GAAAACCTAAAGCACGCATTACTATAATTTCATTGTCAGAAGATAATCTTCCATAGCTTATAATACTTGCCATTAATATTGACATAGGTATTGTTATAGCAATGTTGAAAGGAAGCATATAAACAAAAACTTCCAAGGATATTAAAATAGGTGCTCCATTATTAATAATAAGCCTTATTAATTCAGGTAAAAGCTGTATTACAAATATGAATGTAAAAAATAGAATACCTGCTATAAAAGGACCTATAGTTTCCATTATAATATATTTCGTTATTTTATTCATAATTATATATAACTAATCAAAACTCCGAATACTAAAATTGATAATGATATATATATTAAATAATCGCATATTATTGGTGTTATTAACACTAAAAAAGCTTTGAATGAACTTTCTATATTAAATGAATATTTAATATTATTATAAAGCAAAATTATATAATATAATTGCATCATCAATAATGCAAAAAGCTGTATAAAATGTACAGAAGAAAATCTTCCGAATATTAATGTTATAGGAAGTATTAAAATAAATATTCCATACATACCAAAACAGTTATTAATAAAAGTAGTTATATTTTTTTTATCAATATTTTTAAAAAATATTGAAGTTATTAGATTAATAATAGCTATTTTACCTATACTTGATATTGCAATATATGATGCTATTCCAAATGAAAGTATTGTTAAATTTAATATATTCCCATTAGATGCTGAAGAATACAATATAGATACAGCTATACTTAAAGATGCGAGTAAATATATTAAAAAAGAATATTCAAAATTTATAGATTTTTTTATAGCTTCTTTAGGCTTTAATATATAATAGTATATAGCTTGATATATATGCATTAATTTTCTCCTATATAGTTAGGAATATAAATAAACATAGGAACTCCTATATATTTAGTATTCAATATTTCTTCATAAGGAAAAGGTAAATTAGATTTAGGCTTTATATTTTCTGAAATATTAGAAAGGAGAAGATTTATTATATTATTTTTTGTTTCTGGCTTTTTTATTATATAAGGATTTTCATCTTCTATACCTCCCATTTTAGCAGCATCTTTTACAGCATCCTGTAATGTACCTATAGAATCTATAAGTCCTATTTCTAATGCTTTTTTTCCGCTGAAAACTCTGCCATCAAATATATCATCTCTATTACCTTTTATTTTATCTCCTCTTGATTGTTCTACTACATTTGTAAATTGAGCTACAAATTCTTCTGTCATATCCTGCCAATAAGCCAATTCATCTTCTCTAGGGGCTCTGAAAGGGGAAAGTGAATCTTTATTTCTTCCGCTTTTAATTGTATACATCTTTACGCCGTACTTATCCATCAATTCGGATATATTAAAGAATTGAGATATAACACCAATACTTCCTGTTAATGTAGATTCATTTGCATATATTTTATCAGCTATCATAGATATATAATATCCTCCACTTGCTGCTAAAGATCTGAAAGATGCCACTATTGGTTTGGGGTATTTCGCTTTTAATTTTTGTAAATATTTTAAAGCTTCTTCGCATGAAGTTAAAGCTCCTCCCGGACTATCAACCTGAAGTACAATAGCCTTAACTTTAGGATTTTTAATATAATATTCAAAATCTTCCATAAGCTGTTCAGTTACAGAAGGATATTCCAAACCTATATTGCTTTTTCTTTTTGTATGAATTATTACACCAGTTAAATCTATAACTGCCACTCCATCTTTTAAAGCTGATTTAGATGATATAGAAGGACTCATATTGCTGGAGATTTTTATAGAAGGACCTCTATTTTCTCCTTTTAAAAATAAACTTATTATTCCTACAATTATAGATATTATTATTAATGATGTGAATATTAACTCTCTTTTACTGCCTTTTTCTTCTTTGATTTTATTCTTTTCATTTGAACCGTATTTTTCTTCGATGCTGATATTTTTTTGATTCTCTTTTTCTTCTTCGTATGACATTTTATTTGCTCCTCATTATTGTTTTCTATATTATTTTTTGTTGCTGTATTATTGATTATATTTTCATCATTGCTATACGATTGTTCTGTGTAAGTATGATTCATATATAAGCATACAAATATTACAGGTTCTCTTCCAATTATTTGAATAAATTTTTTACGAAGTGCCTCTCTAACTTCATATTTAATTGTAGAAGGAGTTTTCTTATTTCTGTTTAATAATTTTCTAACAGCTTCTATTGCAGAATTAATGCCTTCTTCTCTTAATTGTTCAGTTTTATTTATTATACCTTCTTTTTCTCCGCCATTATATGTAAAGCCTTTACTTTCCAAATCAACTTTTATATCATAAAGCCCCACATTATTTTTCTTGGCAACTACATTTGCAACTACAACTCCATTAAGAGATAACTGCTCTCGGTCATAGAATATACTGTCTTCTAAATCTCCTACACCTTTTCCATCAACATATATATTTCTGATTTCTATAGGTTCAGTTATTCTTGCCTCTAAAGTTTCATCTATTTCTAAAACATCTCCGTTATATAGCAAGAATCCTTTAGTATCAAGTCCATTTAAATTTTCTACTAGTTTTATATGCGTGATTAAATGTCTTTTTTCCCCATGTATTGGTATGAAATATTTTGGTTTTACTAATCTGTACATCAATTTCAAATCTTCGCTTGAAGCATGTCCTGATACATGAAGAAGTTTTTTATCTTCTCCAACCATTTTAGCACCAAGATCAAAAAGATTATTTATCATTCTAGTTACAGCCATTTCATTACCAGGTATAACACTAGATGAAAATATTATCATATCTCCATCTTCAACTTTTATATGTTTATGAGCTTCTGCTGCTATTAATGATAATGAGGAATAAGGTTCTCCCTGTGTTCCAGTGGTGATGCATACTATTTTTTCTCTAGGATATCTATTAATTTTGTCTATAGGTATAACTATATCGTATAGATTTAAATATCCCATATCCTGAGCGATTTTAGTATATTTTATTAAACTTCTTCCAGAAAATGCCACATATTTATTATTAACTTTTGCAGCTGTTACTAAATCCTGTATTCTTTCTATACTGCTTGCAAATACTGCCACTATGATCATACCGTCTTCATAATCAAAAAGTGGAGTCATAGTATTTTGTACAACACTCTCACTCATTGAAAATCCATCTTTTTGACAGTTTGTAGAATCGGCAAGCATTAAAAGAACGCCATTTTCCCCATATTCAGCGAATTTATATAAATCTATAAATCTGTCAGTTGTAGGATTTAAATCTATTTTGAAATCTCCTGTATGTATTATTACTCCAAGAGGCGTTGTTATAGCTATTCCTACACCATCAGGTATACTATGATTTACTCGTATAAATTCTATATCAAAATTCATTCCCAATTGAATTTTATTTCTAGGCTCAACTTCATATAGTTTGGTGTTTTTGTATTCATTTTTATAATCATTAAGTTTTGCTCTTAAAAAAGCTATTGTTAATCTTGAGCCGTATATAGGAATATCTGGAAATTTTCTTAAAAAATGCGGTATAGCCCCTATATGATCCTCATGCCCATGTGTGAGTATAAGACCTATAATATTTTTACCTTCCAAATAAGAAATATCTGGAATAACATAGTCTATACCAAGCATATGGTATCTTGGAAACATAAATCCGCAATCTACTATTAAAATTTCATTTCCGTATTCTATGACTGTCATGTTCATACCTATTTCTTGAACGCCGCCAAGAGGTATGATTCTTATTTTATCATTATTATTATTGTTCATTCATTAACTACTTTATTGTTGAAATTATAATATAAACAAAAAAATCAAGTTCTCTTTTTTTATTTTAACTATAAAAAAAATTAAGTCAAGTTATAATTTAAACTAATGAATTATAAAAAATATAATTCGTAAACCTCTATAAAAATTATATAGAAATTTACGCGTAGGTAAGAATAGGTAGAGATTTATAGTAACTATTATTTGCTGTTTATCATTACACCATTTTTTATTATAAATACATTTTTACCATCTGATACTATGGATATTGCATCATCTTGATTATTGTCCATAACCGAAACATAATCATAACCGCCGAATTCTCTTCTTAATGAATTATCTTTATTTAGAATAAAATAATAATGCTTTCCCAATCTTTGAGCTGTAAATGCAAATGAATCGCCTAAAAATTTGAATGATGTTATGATATTATAAGAAGGACTTTCAAAATCATTGGCTATAATATATTCTCTATCATTTATAGAAGCATTATAAACTAAATTATTATTTGTAGAGAAATATATGTCATTTATTTTATCATAATTTCTAGGAAGTCTTTTTCCATTAACTATTAAAAATGATACATTATTTGTTTGAGCAGAATACGCAAATAATTTACTATCATCTGAATATTTATAATTATGTATTATATCATAATTAGTTGTCATATTTCCGCCTATATATAGCTGCATAGTGTTATTGGTATTAACATTTATAAATACTAAAGTTTTGCCGTCTGGAGAGTATGACATATTAGTTACTAGATTAAACTCTCCGTAATTTCTTCCATTTATTATAATGCTTGTCATAATGAATTCATTTGTCATTATAGTATTTGTGTTATCAGTAGCAGGAGGTATAGAACTTAATTCATTATATCTTATATTTGTTATAACATTTGTTACAGTCATCAATGCTATAGTATTTGACTGTCCTTTTACTGTTATTCCCTCTTCATTTGTATATATGCTAACATTTGATAGATTATAATTTGTAATTGTTGATGTATTTGTTACTATACCATTTGTTGTAGTATCATTTGTCATTACTGCATTTGTATCATTAGTAATCATCATATCATTTGTCATATTAGGAAGTATTTTTACTGCATATGCTATTCTATTATTATTGTATGAAGTTAAATCATCTACTGATCTGAAGTTTTCACTGTCATTATTTCCTGTGAATATAACAGCATTATCTTCTGCATTTATAACATATACTATATTATTTCCATCATTTGAAAATTTTAATTTATTTACTTTAGCGGTAACCTGTTTTTCTTCTCCATTAATATTTACAAAATACTGTCCGTCTCTTGAATATGAAAAGGCATAATTATTATCATTTAGTACACTGTCATACAATTCTGAATATTGTACTTTAGCTTCTCCATTTATAATAGCGATTCCATAATCCATTAATCTAGTGAATATTATAGAATTATTACCAGAATAAATTTCTCTTTCTATAGAATCAAATTCCTGTTCAACATTTCCGTATATTACAACCCACATATCTTTTCCAACAGAATTTTTTAGCATAGTTGCAATTAAAGTTCCATTAGGAAGTATCTTTATATTTCCAGCATCCTTGTATCCTGTTAATCTTGAATCTTTATAGATAATATCAAATGTTTTTCCAGAATTGGCAGTATTTTTTTCTATAATGATTGCATAATTTGTTTCTGACAAAATATAAGAATTATTTAATTTTTCATTATTTTGTAATGTATATATTTGGCTGAATGCTCTTACATAAAGTATAAAAAAGATAACAGATGTAATATATAATCTTTTCATAATAATTCCCAGTATAATATTTAAATATTTTTTTATATAATCGGAACTATTGTACTCTAAAATTAATAAATATCAAAAATTATATGCTTTAAAAAAATTAAATTTTGACGAATATTTTTTTTGTGTATTTTTTATATTCGGAGGTCAATATGAAATATATTTATATAGCTGTAATGATTTTATTTTTATTTGTATCATGCAAATCTGCAGAAAAAACTGTTTATAATGTTAATCTTAATGAAGGCTGGGTTAATGAGAATAAATTTATAGCTACTTCTATAGGATATCCTAATGGCTATGCTTCTACAGAAGAGGATATAAAAACAAGTGCTTTCAATGCTGCTTTGTCCTTATCAAAGGTAAAAATAGAAAATGCATTTACAAAAGAACTACCAAATAAAAGATCTGAAAATAATGAATTAAAATATATTGTAGAAAAATATATTAAGATAGAATACTCTAACTTTGTAGATGACAGATATTATCAAATAAAAACTACTGTGGAATATAATAATTTATTAGGTTTGCTTAGAGGCGGAAATATAAAAAAAATGTTAAATTAGTTTTACAATTATTTTACTTTTTATTTTATATAAAGTTATTATTAATAAATAAAATATATTAAAATGGGAAAGTATGAGTCTTAAAAAGGTTATGTTTTTAGCTTTTGTTGTTGTTTTTTTAGCTAGCATGTTATTATTTGCTCAGGGTAAAGTTGATTTAACTAAAGTACCTGATGGAACTTATTTAGGAAATTACAAAGCTACTTATAAGACATATAAAGGAGATTATCAAGCTAAAGTTACTGTTGCTGACGGTAAATTAACAAGGGTGGTATTAATTAAATGTGCTCATAGTAGCGGTCCTGCTAGAGGTAGGGTAGCTTATGATAAAATGATAAAGGCTAATAATATATATGTTGATGGTGTAAGCGGTGCTACTTGGGTGGCATTAGTTGAAGATGCTTTAACTAAATTGACTCCTGCTAAATAATTAAATTAATAAGAAATGATTTAATTGGCGTATCTATTTATTTTTAGGTACGCTTTTTTTATTTATTACAATTCTAAAAACTATTCCTATAAATACTATTATAAATGTAATTAATACTGCTGAATATAAATTTAATGAAATATTATATTTTAGAAAATTTGTTTTACCAAATTTATATGCTATATCTATCAATAAATTAGAACAGAATTCTAAAGTTTTTGCTGGAAATATAGATAATGGTTTATATATTTGATATGTTATTATTGTTATTAATGATGATGAAAGTATTATGAATGATAAAGGAACGGCAAATATATTGGCTACTATAGAAGTAAGATTTAGTAATGAAAAATGATATACACTTAATGGAAGTACTGTTATTAATGCAAATATATTTATAGATAAAAATGACAGCAGTTTTATAAATATATTTTTTATTTTTTCATTAAAATTTATATTTTTGATATTTTTTATTATATAAAATCTGAATACAGGATAATAAATGATTATTCCTAATGTTGCTAAAAATGAAAATTGAAAGCTTATATCCTTAATAGAATTCGGATTTAATATTAGTATAATTAAACCTGATAGGAATAAGGTATTTATAGCATTTCTATTTCTGTCAAAATAGTATGATATTAAAAGACATAATGCCATTATACTAGCTCTTATAATAGAAACAGAAAATAAAGTAATTGGAGGATATATTATTATTGCGGCAATAGATGATATTAATATTTTGTTATAAAAGTTTATTGGAAAAAATGATAATATTATAAATAAAATTGAAAGTATCATTGAAATATGAAGTCCTGATATTGATAGTATATGTGATATTCCTGCATCTATAAAATATTTTCTTATATGAAATGGTATTATATTTTTATCACCTATCATTATACCTTGTGCTATAGAATAGGGTATAGCTTCTATATTTTCTCCAAGTGATTTTTTTATTATATTTCTTACTTTTATAGCATAATGATTTATATAGTTAAGTATAGAAAATCCATGCTTCTGAATAACAAGATTATTATATTGATATATGCTTGCTACACCATAAAGCATTCTTTCGGAAAGTGCTTTGATAATTATTTTAGAATTATATACATCATCATTAGTTAATATATTTTTGTATAGATTTAATTTTGATGATACGGTTATTTCATCATTAATGAATAATATTTTTAATGAATTATTATAAAGTCTTATATTTCCATAATAATTATACCAATTGGTTCCATCATAAACTTTATCAACATAAGCAATATATCTTTCTCTAAATCCAACAACTCCGTCATATGATAATATTTTTGCATTATATGCTTTTATTTCTTTATCAAATTTATTAAGAGGATTTTTGAATATATCATAATACCTTACAATCGTATAGCTGTATCCGATAAATAAACAAGAAAATATTAATATGATAATAGAAATATAATATTTCCTTTTTAAAACTACAGATATTATAATTAATACAATAGAAATTATAATTGATATGTAAATAAAGTTCTGATTTATGAACGCTAATGCTATACCAATTGCAAATAATAATGTTATGTATATTATATAAGTGAGAGGATATATAAATAATCTTTTCATTATAAATATTATTAATTTAATAAATTTTTAATCTCTTTTTAATATTCCGTAAAATATAATATTTATTATAGTATCCAAATCCTTTTCATAATCTTCTGCTTTTTTATTTTTAGCCCATTCCAATTCAAACCCTTTTATTATAGCAAAAACAGCTTCAGTTGCAAGTCTTAAATCTATATTAAATAATCCTTTTTTCACTCCGCTTCTTAATATAATTTTTATTGTGTTGTATTCTTCTTTATGGTATTGAGCTCTCATATGTTCTATAAGGGTAAAGTCTTCAAATATCTCACTATGTAATGCTTCATAAAGATTTGCTAATTTTATATATCCTTTTTGTCTTGTTAATATATATGCTCTTAATTTTGATTCTGCCGTATCTTCTTTTTTTATTGCTTCATATAATTCTTTTTTTAAATCATTTGCTTCATTTTCTGCTATAGCAAAAAATATTTCTTCCTTGCTATCGAAATAATGATAAATACTGCTTTTAGATTTATGCACCATCAATGCTATATCGCTCATAGATGCTTTTTTAAAACCATATTTTTTAAATAGTTTTTTCCCTGCATTTACTATCTGTTCACGAGGCGTCATATATTTACCTTTAACTCATTTTATTATATTATATATCTTAAATTTTTATTTGTCAAAGTGTAAATAAAAAATAGATTTTAATAAATTATTTTCTTCTCTCATTAGTGATTATTAAAGTAGTTCTATTTTCATTAGTATTGCCTTCATAATCTATAGATGTTATTTCGGATACATTATTAGTTTCTGTATTTATTTGATTTTGAATATTATTGATATCTATTTTTTCAGCTATAATAGTTTCAACATATGGCATTGAAGCTATTTCATTTACAGTATTAGTAAGCTCCTGATTCAATTCTATATTTTTCAAAGATAATTTATTTGAGTTATCTATATTAGCTTCCATAAATTGATTAACTTTAGTACCGTTTATTTCTCCGTTTCCATATAAAAATTTAGCTTTTGTATTTCCATTAGAATATGATACAGATGCTATTCCAGATACTTTAATATTGGCATTTGAAGTTGATATTGTGATAGAATCAGCTTTAGCATTTGATGAAGATGCTATTAAAAAATTACCTTTCTCTAAATATAATTTTGTATTTCCTGTTTTATCATAAGATTCATCAATATTTAATGATGAGTTTTCTTTTACTTTAAATATATTATTACTCTCTAAATATGAAGTGAGATAAGAATTTTGTTCTGTAGATATATTATCTTTAGTGAATAATAAATCGCCATACTGTGCAGGTTTTGCTATAGTTTTTTGCGATGATATTTTTACTTTTCCTTTAACATCTACAACTCTCATATACTGATTTGTTTTATAAGCAGACTGCAAAGTCAAGGCTATAGAAAGCATTAATAATACAGATATTATTTTTTTTCTCATTTTGTTAATACTCCATCACAATATACATAATACTGTTAATATTATCGATATTAAAAAAATTATCAATACTATTTTTTTTTACTGTACATATATTTTTACAGGAGAACTTGTTATAATTTCACCTTCTTCTGTTTTAGCCTCTATATAAAATGTATAATCTCCCTGTTTCAATTTCCATTTTATATATTCTTTTTTTAATCATCAATATTAGCTATTATTTTTTTATTGCAATAAAGTTCAGCACTTACAATATTTTTTGGTATATATGATGATATAAATATATTTTGATATTCCAAAGGCAAAGTAGAATCTATTTTATATACAGAATTATCAGTAGGTTCTTTAATTGAAATTCTTTCTTTATTATTATTTACACCTATTTCTTCTGAAGCATAAAGAGTGTTTGTATCGTTTATACTTAATAGAGAAGTATAGTTATATGATTGATTAATATCGTAAGTTTTCGAATTGATATCTTGAGTATTTATATTATTTTTTATTCTGTTATATGCAAATATATTATTTACTTTAGTCCATTCAGGAGTAGGGCGTTCTAATTGCTGTTCTTTAATCCAGTCATTATATTCGCTTGAGAGATTAACAAAAACTTTTTCACTTATACTGCCATCTTGATTTGTTCTTATATATAAATTATGAACATCGCATTCTTCTTTTGGAACATTTATATGAGAGAATTCTTCTAATCTTGATTCTTTACAAAATTCCGTTCTTAATTTACCACTTATAAGACAAATTTCTCTTTTTATTATTGTATCAGGTTTATTCCATTGCGTTTCTTTATGACTTTTGTTCAGCATTGAAAATAAATCATAAAGTATAGGTACAGCACCGTTTCCTCCTGTTATATTAATCATTTCACTTCCAGCAAAATCTCCAAGCCAAATACCTACAATATAATCTCTAGTATAACCTATAGCCCAAGCATCTCTTGATCCTTTAGATGTTCCTGTTTTTATAGCTATAGAAAATGGATAAACTATTCCTTTATAACTTCTAAAAGAACCCATTCTTGCATTTCTATCTGAAAGTATGCTTGTTATCAAATATGCACTCTCTTCTGATATCACTTTTCTTGTTGATTTTTTAGGGAGTTTGATAATTTCTCCATTTGCCTTTTTTAATGAAGTGATAGAATAACTATTTATGAATGTACCAGAATTTGGAAATATAGTATATGCAGAAGCTAAATCTATTAAACGAACCTCAGCACTTCCAAGCACCAAAGAATAACCATAATGATCAGGATTTTTATCTATTGAACTTAAACCTGATTTCAAAAGTATATTCTGAAAATCTTTTATATTGTATCTTGCAAGCCATTTAACTGCAGGTATATTAAGAGAATTAGCCAAAGCATCTCTTATAGTAACAGGTCCTCTGTATTTATGATCGAAATTTTCAGGTATATAATCTCCACCCGGAGAATTAATATAAGTTTCAATATCTCCTATGACAGAGGCAGGTGATTCTCCCTTATCAAATAAGTATGCATACATAAAAGGTTTTAATGTACTTCCAGCCTGTCTTAATGCAGTAGCACCATTTACTGCACCATGTGTTTCGGTATCAAAATAATCCATAGAGCCTATCATTGAAAGAACCTCTCCTGTTTTGGCATTGAGAATTGCACAGGATATATTTCTCACATTAAAAGTATGAAGAAACTGACTGGAATTGCTTATAACTAAAACTGCTTCTTTCTGTATTTTATAATCTAATGTTGTTCTTAATTCTGTAACTTCTGTATATTTTAATTGCTCTAATGAATCCTTCACATACATTGTGAAATGTGGTGCTTTGAAAGTATATTTTTCCTTATCATCAAATATTTTTATTTTTTCATTTGTATATTTATTATAGATTTTTTCAGATATGAAATTATTATTTTTCATTTCTCCAAGAACATATATTCTTCTTTCTTTTAATCTTTCTTCATGTTTGTACGGATTGAATTTTGTTCCTGATTTTATTATAGAGGCGAGCATTGCAGATTCATTAATATTTAAATCTTTTACTTTTTTATGAAAATATAAATCGGAAGCAGCTCCTACACCATAACAATTATTTCCAAAAAATATTCTGTTTAAATATTCTGTTAGTATTTGTTCTTTAGTGAGATTTTTTTCTAAACGCATAGCATCAAGAGCTTCATAGAATTTATTTATATAAGTTCTTTCACGCGGTATTATGCTTTTTGCTAATTGCTGAGTTATTGTACTTCCTCCAGATACCACCTTATTGCTTATTAAATTAGATAAAAATGCTCTGATTATTGCTTTATAATCTATTCCATTATGATTAAAGAAATTTTTATCTTCAGCACTCACAACAGCATTAATTAAATTTTCAGATAAATCATTATATTTTATTTCTTCAAAAAATCCGCCATGCTTTGGGAATATTGTTGATATGAGTATAGAATTTCTATCATATACTTTTAAAGCTCTTTCTTCATTAATCTTTATTTCATTTTGAGAAAATGGTTTATTTATATATTCTTTGCAGTATTTATAAAAATTATATCCTTTTGGTATGAATATGATAGAAAGTATTATTAAAGATGATAATACTATATATATAATACTTAATGCAGTTCTTCTTATAATTCTTTCCATTTAATTTTTCCACTGATTATCATTTTATAATAAAAATTATAATAGTCAAATGACATTCATTAAGTTTAATGTTTATATTGATGTTAGCTTTTTTATTAACGGTATCTATATTTTTTCACATAAAAGAATAAGTAAAAGTATAAATACAGGTTTTGAAAATACGCTTGATGGTTATTCTCATTTATTTCATTCTATCGTAACAGACTTATAGAAGTGATATAAACAACTTTGAAAAAATCAAAGATATTATTAAGTTATAGAGGGTATAGCTTTTCAAACTAATATTTTGGAATTAATGCAGCAGTATAAGTGCTATGTGCTTGATAGTAGGGAAAAGGTTTTATGTTTGTTGCAAGTGAGGTTAGAAGTTTGTACAGAACAGTCAGGATTCATCTAAATATATTAAGAATTAATAAATCAAGTATATGAAAAAAACAATAATGCAAATAAAAAGATAAATATTTTTTCACTGAATTTTAATTTAAATAAATACTTTTTCTTAAAAAGTTTCAGAAAATTGTTTACAAAATGAATATAAGTACTATAATATTAATATCCTAATTGAATAACTATTAATGTTTATCATAAAGGAATATTTTTTCATACACACTGATTAATAGAAATTGAGAATGGAAAATAATAGAATTGCTGTTATAGGTATTATAATTGAAGACACTGATGGTATATCAAAAGTGAATGATATTTTGCATGATTATAGCGATTTTATTATAGGAAGAATGGGCATACCTTATAGAGAAAAAAATATAAATATAATTACTGTAGTCTTAAATGCTCCTAGTGATAAAATTAATAGTTTAACAGGAAAACTTGGCATGCTTGAAGGTGTTTCTGCTAAAGCACTTTATGCAGGTAAAAAGTAATTTAAAAACAGTTTAATTATTAGGGGTTATATTTATGGATTATGCATCTTTATTTAAGTACGATTCAAAATCAAAAAATGCAAATGAATTTATCAATGATGAAGAAATTTTGAGAACTATATCTCAAGTAAAGAATGGAAATTATGATATTAGAGATATACTAAATAAAGCTAATGAAATGAAAGGGCTTGAACCTAATGAAGCATTAGCTTTACTTCTTTGCAATGATAAAAATGTTGAAAATGAAATGTTTGAAATAGCAAAGAGAATAAAATTAGAAATATACGGAAAAAGAATAGTTTTATTTGCACCGCTTTATTTATCAAATTATTGTATTAATGGATGTGTTTATTGTCCTTATCATGCAAAGAATAAACATATAGCAAGAAAGCAATTAACTCAAGATGAAATTAGAGCAGAGGTTATTGCATTACAGGATATGGGACATAAAAGACTTGCATTAGAAACAGGAGAGGATCCAGATTATGCAAGTATGGAATATTTGCTTGAATCTATAAAAACAATATACAGTATCAAGCATAAAAACGGAGCTATTAGAAGAGTAAATGTTAATATTGCTGCTACTACAGTAGAAAATTATCAGAAGCTTAAAGATGCAGGCATAGGTACTTATGTATTATTTCAGGAAACTTATCATAAACCTACTTATAAAAAAGTTCATCCAAGCGGTCCTAAAAGTAATTATGAATATCATACTGAGGCAATGGATAGAGCTATGGAGAGTGGAATTGATGATGTAGGTATAGGGGTATTATTTGGACTTTATGATTATAAATATGATTTTACAGCTATGCTTTATCATGCTAAACATTTGGAAGATGCTTTCGGATGCGGTCCTCATACTATAAGCGTTCCTAGAATAAGACCTGCTGATGATGTTGATGTAAAAAGTTTTCCTAATGCTATACCTGATGATTTATTCAAAAAAATAGTTGCTGTTTTAAGAATTGCCGTTCCTTATACTGGAATAATAGTTTCTACTAGAGAGAGTCAGAAATCAAGAGAAGAGGTTTTGGAAGTCGGTGTTTCTCAAATAAGCGGAGGTTCTAGAACTAGTGTTGGAGGATATGTTGAAGAGGAACAAGAAAATTCAAAACAATTTGAAATTTCTGATAACCGTTCTTTAGATGATATAATAAAATGGCTTGCTGATATTGATTATTTACCTAGTTTCTGTACTGCTTGTTATAGAGAGGGAAGAACAGGCGATAGATTTATGGCATTTGCTAAGAGCGGACAAATAAAAAATTTCTGTCAGGCTAATGCTGTATTGACATTAAAAGAATATGAAAATGATTATGCTAAAGAAGAAACTAAAAAATCTATAGATAAAATTATGGGAAATGAAGTAGAAAGAATACCGAATGAAAAAGTAAAATCTAGATTAATAGATGCTTTGAAGAGTATAGATAGTGGAAAAAGAGATTTTAAATTTTAATTAGCGTACTCATTTATTAATAATTCAGCTTTTTTTATTTATATTGTATTGAAAAAGTTGAGTTATATAATCATAAAATTATTGGATATTAAAATGAATGATACACCTAACCCCAATAGAACCCATATAGCAATATTTGGAAGAAGGAATGCTGGCAAATCCAGTATTATAAATGCAATTGCTAATCAGGATGTAGCTATAGTTTCTGATACGGCAGGAACTACTACAGATCCAGTGAAAAAAGCTATAGAAATAAATACATTAGGGGCATGCACTATAGTTGATACTGCAGGATTTGATGATGAAGGAGAACTTGGACTTTTAAGAATAAAAAGAACTAAAAAAATTATGGAGTCTTCGGATATTGCATTGCTTGTATTCGATGCTTCTTTTGAGGATAATGATTATTTACTTGAATTAAAATGGAAAAATGAACTTGTAAGTTTAGAGATACCTACTATAGCAATTTTAAATAAAATAGATTTGAATGATAATTATAAAAGTTCTGAACAAAATATAAAAGATATATTTGATTTGGAAACTGTTTCAATAAGTGCTTTTAATAAATTGAATATAGATAAATTGATAGAAACTATAAAATTAACAATTCCAAAAGAGGAAGAGATTAGCATTACAGGGCATATAGTTAATGAAGATGATATAGTAATGCTTGTTATGCCTCAGGATATTCAAGCTCCTAAAGGGCGTCTTATACTTCCTCAAGTTCAAACTATAAGAGATATTTTAGATAATAAAGCAGTGATCATGGCTTCTACATTTGATAAATTTGAAAAAGCTTTGAAGTCATTGAGTAAACCTCCAAAAGTAATAATAACTGATTCTCAAGTTTTTAAAGAAGTAGAAAAATTAAAACCAGAAGAAAGCCTTCTTACTTCATTTTCAGTTCTTTTTGCAAGATATAAGGGTAATGAGGAAATTTATAAAAGAGGTGCTGATTTCATAGATAAGTTAACCAAAGATAGTAAATTGTTAATAGCAGAAAGTTGTACTCATGTCCCTTTAGAAGGAGATATAGGAAGAGTGAAAATTCCTAATTTATTGAAAAAGAAATTTGGTTTTGCCTTTGATATTGATTATGCTGCTGGTAATGATTTTCCAGATGATTTGTCAAAATATGATTTGGTAATACATTGCGGTGGATGTATGGGTACAAGAAAACATATTTTAAATAGAATAAGAATATGCGAAGAACAGAATATACCTATAACAAATTATGGTATGACTATAGCAAAAATAAATAATGTTAAATATATTTAATATAAAGAGGAAATAAAAAGTTGAGTAATATAAATATAGCAAAAGAGATAATTGATAAAATAGATATAGAAGAGAAAATATCACTTGAAGATATTTTAACGCTTTTATCATCATTTGAATATGATAATGATATTAATATAAAAAATTTAAATGATAAAGAAAAAGAAGAAATAAATGAATTGAAAGAATATTTGAGATTAAAGGCAAGAGAAAAAGCTGATAAAGTATTTGGTAAATATGTTTTTATGCGAGGACTTATAGAGTTTACTAATTATTGTAAGAATGACTGTATATATTGCGGAATAAGAAAAAGCAATAAAATAGCTGAGCGTTATAGATTGAGTAAGGAAGATATTTTATCATGCTGCGAATATGGGTATGAGATTGGATTTAGAACTTTTGTACTTCAGGGCGGAGAGGATCCTTATTATAATGCTGAAATTATGTCTGATATAGTAAATGCAATTAAAACTACATATCCTGATTGTGCTTTGACATTATCAATAGGAGAAAAAGAAGAGGATTATTATAAAATACTAAAAGATAATGGGGCAGACAGATTTTTATTAAGACATGAAACTTCTGATAATACACATTATTCAAAACTTCATCCAAATAATATGGATTTGGAAAATAGAAAAAAATGTTTAAGAAATTTAAAAAGATTAGGATATCAGACTGGAACTGGAATAATGGTAGGCAGTCCTTATCAGACTTTAGAAAATATTGCTAATGATTTTGTTTTTATGCAGGAAATAAAGCCTGAGATGATAGGAATAGGTCCCTTTTTACCTCATAAAGATACTCCTTTTGCTAATGAAAGAAAAGGAGAGTTGGAACTTACTTTGATACTTATAAGCATTCTTCGTTTAATTTTTCCTTTATCTTTGATACCAGCTACAACAGCTTTGGGTACTATAAAAGAAGGCGGAAGGGAACTTGGTATTTTGCATGGTTCTAATGTGGTTATGCCAAATTTATCTCCTATGAATGTTAGAAAAAAATATCTGCTTTATAATGATAAAATAGCAACTGGTACGGAATCGGCAGAAGGTGTTGAGAGCTTAAGAAAAAGTCTTAATGATATTGGATATGTTCTTACAGGTATGAGAGGGGATTTTGATTTAAATAGAAAAAATAATTTCAATAATTATATTTGTAAAAACTGAATTTATATATTTACATATACTTCAATATATATTACAATACTGCATATTATTTTATTAAAAGACTGATTTATGAAAGATATATTTAATAAGGGTCAGAGTAATCCTAATCAAACTATAATTCAAACTATAGATGAATTTTTAAAGAGAACATCAAATTTAGTAGCAATAACAGGAGCTATATTTGCAATATTCGTTCTTCTTATGCAAGTGAGGCAGGTTAGTCTATCTAATTTCTATATAAAGCACTATAATGAAATAATTAATATAATTACTATATTTTTTATATTTATATTTATAGATCAAATAAGAATAGCTCCTAGAAAACTTTATAAAATAGTACCAATTATACAGCTTGTGGCTCTTATTCTACTCAATTTCTTTAGTAAAAAATATTATGATGTATATGCCAATAGAATAATTTGGACTATAGCAGGTTCTATACTTTTCTTTTTAGTGATAGTAATAAATTGGCTTAGATTATCATATTCAAAATTAACATTATATCAAATGATTATAGCATCATTTATATTTGTTATAACATTGGGTAGCTTATTATTATATTTGCCTTTAAGTACAGTTGGCGGAAGATTATCATTTGTAGATGCTTTATTTACAGCAACGAGTGCTGTATGTGTTACGGGTCTTAGTGTTATAGATATTTCAAAAGATTTCACATTATTTGGTCAAATTGTTTTAATTATTCTTATACAAATAGGCGGTCTTGGTATTATGTCTATATCTGCAATAGTGCTTTTATTTTCAGTAAATAAAGGAAGTGTTCAGGATAGGGTAAGAACTTTAGAGATGTTTAATACTCAAAATAAAGATATAATACAATCAACAGTAAAAGTAATATTTTTATCAACATTTTTAATAGAATTATTGGGTGCTGTTTCTTTATTTACAGTTTCTGAGCATCATTATATTCCTAAAAAAATATTTTCTGCATTATTTCACTCTATCAGTTCATTTTGTAATGCAGGATTTTCTCTTTATACGGATAGTTTGCACAGATATTCGGGTAATATTACTGTGAATGTTACTGTTATGTTTCTTATAATATTGGGTGGCATAGGCTATCCTGTTATGCTTACTCTGTCTAGGGCTGTAATTCATAAGTTTAAAGGTAAAAGATATGTATTTGATGTTCAGGCTAGAATAGTAATATTTACTACTTTAATACTTATAATATTTGGAGCAATTTTTATATTTTTTAATGAATATTCAAATGCTTTAAAAGATTTGAGTTTAAAAGAAAAAATACTTGTATCTTTATTTCAAAGTGTAAGTCCGAGAACGGCTGGTTTTGAAACTATAGCCTATAATTCTATGAGCAGTGTTAGTATAGGAGTAATTATATTTTTAATGTTTGTAGGTGCTTCTCCAAACAGTACAGGAGGCGGAGTAAAAACTACTACATTATTTGTATTTATGTTTTCTGTAATAGCAGCAGTTTTTAACAGACCTTATATTGTAGTTAATGGAAGAAAAATAAAAGTTGATGCTGTTAATAAATCAGTTGCTATAGTTACTCTTGCTATAACTATTTCTGTATTATCTTCTTTTATTATGTTTTATATAGAAAAATCACCTACTATGATGCCTATACTATTTGAAGCAATATCGGCAATAAGTACTGTTGGACTTTCACTTGGTATTACACCTAATCTTACAACATGGAGTAAATTAATAATTATAGTTTTAATGTTTATAGGACGTGTTGGTTATCTTACTTTATTTATGAGTATAGGTTCTATTGATCAAGGTAAATATGGTATTATAGATTTACCTACAGGCGATGTTAGTATTGGATAATTGATGTCTAAAGTTATTATTGTATGTGGTGCTGGTGGAAAAACATCTTATATAAAAAATATAGCAGAAAATTATAAAGATAAAAAAATAGTAATTACAACTACAACTAAAATATTTAAAACTAAAAAATATAGAGATATTATTAATATTAATTCTTTTGATGATGACAATATTATTGTGCTTGGAAAGGAATATGATGAAAAAAAATTAATGTATGCTGGAGATGAGCAGTTAAATAATGCAATTAAATATGCTGATATTATTTTAATAGAGGCTGATGGGTCAAAGTATCATGCTTTAAAAATACCAAATGATAATGAACCTGTAATACCAGAATTTTTATATGGAAAAACATATGAAATAATTATAATAATGGGACTTCATAGTTTGGGAAGAAAGTTTAAAGAAACATGCTTCAGATATAATTTATGTAAAGAAATAGATGGAGAAAAAATAGTTGATTTAGAAACTATTAATTATATTGCTAATAAGTATTATATAGATAAATTAAAATCTAATAATATTCAATTATATTTAAATGATTTTACAAAGTATAATGATTTAAATTATAAAAAAACTGCTTTTATAATATTAGCATCAGGAAACAGTAAACGTTTTGAAGGTAATAAATTAATTCATAAATTTCAATCTCTTAATAATAAAACTTTATTTGAAAATACAATAAATAAAATATCAGAAGTAAGAGAATTATTTAAAGAAGATGAAAAATTAAACAATATAGAAACTTTTGTTATATCTGTAAGTATATACGATGAAATAATAAATAAAGTATTTGAAAATAAAGATTATAATGCTTTGTATAATAGCAATAATAATGAAGGTATAAGTTCTTCTATAAAATTGGGTATTAATGAGGCAATTAAGATGAAGGCTGATTCATTTGCTTTTTTTGTATGTGACATGCCTTTTTTGGAAAGCTACGATATTTTTAATATGATTAGATATTTTTATTATAGTAATAAGAATATAGGAGCAATGTTTACTGATAACAGACCTTCCAATCCTGCAATTTTTTCATCCAAATATATTTATGATATTTTAAATCTTCAAAATGACAGCGGGGCATTGAAAATTATAAAGAATAATTCAGATGACTGTTTTTTTTATACAATAGATAAAAATAAATTAAAAGATATAGATACTAGAGAAGATTTAATTTAATATTAAAATAATGAAAAAGCATAAGCTATATTGTATATATAACTTATGCTTTATTATAAATAATTATTTATTAGGTAAAATAATATTAAGTATTATAGCAACACAAGTAGATATAACAACAGGACTGCTTCCAAATACAGTTTTAGCCCAAGCAGGGAAAGTATTTAAAGCATCGCTAACTTGAACAGTACCCATACCTAAAGCAACAGCAAGTCCAACTATTAATGTGTTTCTAGGACCCATATTTTCAGTGAATACCAATTTAATACCAGTCATAGCAATAGAAGCGAATACTATTATAGTAGCACCTCCCAATACACAAGAAGGTATAGTAGTAAGTAAAGCAGAGAATTTAGGGAATAAACCAGCTATTAATATTATAACAGCAGCAAGACCTAAAACTATTCTGTTTATAACTTTAGTAGTAACAACGATACCAACATTCTGACTGTAAGTAGCAGTAGGAAGACATCCGAATATAGAACATAAAATATTAGTAAGACCATAAGCAGTGATACCGCATTTTAATTCTTGGTCTGTAGGCATTCTTCCAATAGGACTTCCTGAAGTAGTAGCTGAGAAGTCCCCTATAGCTTGAACTGAGTTTACAGCAAATAAAAGAGCTATAGCTATACCAGCAGAAAGGTCGAATTCTATACCAAAAGGTATAAGTTTAGGAGCTTGGAAAATACTTGCATTAGCAACACTTGCAAAGTTAATCATGCCAAAGAAAAATGCAGCTATATATCCAACTATTAAACCAAATAATACAGAGGCTAATTTTAAGAAACCTTTAGTAAATTGATTGAAGAAAATAACAGCTACAAGAGTAATTCCTGCAACAGCCCAATACTGCCAAGAACCGAAAGGAACAACTTTTCCATCTATTTTATATAAAGAACTTCCACCAGCCATATATCTAACGGCAGTAGGATATAAAGAAAGACCAACGGTGAAAACAACTGTACCAGCAATTAGAGGAGGGAATAATTTTCTTATTTTGTCAACCGCCAAACCAAATATTATAGCAATTACACTACCTATAATTTGAGCTCTGCATATTATAGCTATACCTCTAACACCAAGACCTGTACCTTCAGGACCTCTTGCTATAGACTGCATAGTAGATACATAAGCAAAACTAACTCCCATTATCATAGGAAGTCTAGCACCTATATGATAGTTTTTTGTAATAGGTATAGGGAATAACATTATAATAGTAGAAATAGCTGCAAATACTAAAGATGACTGTACTAACAATATTTGCTCTGGACTTCCGCTTTTTATACCAGCGGCAGAAGATACTATAAGGGCAGGTGTAACGCAACCAACTATCATAGCTACTACGTGCTGAATAGCTAACGGAAAAGCTTGGGAGATTTTTGGTATACCTTCGTATTGAAACAAAACATCTTGAGTTTTTTCATTTGTACTCATAATTAACTCCAATTTTTTTATTTATTTTTTAGATATAGTATCTAAAAAATATTCTATTAAATTTAAAGCACATTTCTTTCTATATAATGCTGTTGACCTTGCACTGTCTCTTGGACTCATAATAGAAGAGTATGCTTCCTGTATAGATTTGATATTGTCTTTCCATTCCTTAATATTTGAAACCATAAATTTTTCTTCTATGTTTTCATCTCTTGTAACTGTAATACCCAATGTACAAAAACTTATTTTAAATCTGTATTTATTATTTTCTTCACAAACCAAAGCACATATAGCAAGTTTAGATAATGCATTTGCTTTTCTAGTACCTATTTTTCTATAAAAAGAATATTGATAATTTTTCTTTGGTATTTTTATATGCGTAAGTATTTCATCATTTTTTATTATTGTTTTACCAACACCTGTAATGAAGTCTTTTATTTTTATTTCTCTTTGGGAGTCTTTATTTTTTAATACTAATACTGCATCCATAGCATATAAAGAAGGCAAACTATCAGCAGAAGGGGAGGCATTGCATATATTTCCTCCAATTGTAGCTATATTTCTAATAGGAGGTCCAGCAATTCCTGAGGCACTATCTTTTAATACTTGAGGTGTTAAATCTGATTTTATAATTTCATCAAAAGTAGTTAAAGCTCCTATAATGATATTATTATCATCTTCTTCTATACCTTTTAATTCATTTATTTCATTGATAAATAGTACAGGTTTATCAAATTTAATTATTAAATTACTTCCTCTCAAATATTCAACCATTAAATCAGTACCGCCTGCAAAAACTATAGAATCGCATTTAGCTCTGAAATCTAATGCTTCATTAATACTTTTAACTTTTAAAGTTTCTGCCATAAATTTTTACCCTCCTTAAAAGCCATATTAGAAGCTTTTAACACTGCATTTACTATATGATCATAACCAGTACATCTGCATAGATTTCCAGATAATCCCTTTCTTATATCATATTCTGTAGGTTTACCTTCTGTATCATTCAAAATAGCTTCAGATGACATTATCATACCTGGTGTACAAAATCCGCATTGTACAGCACCTTCATCTAAAAATGACTGCACTACAATCTTTCCTCTTTCTGTTTCTGAATAACCTTCTATAGTCATTATTTCTTTTCCTTCGCATAAAGCTATAGGAATAAGACAAGAGTTTACAATTTTTCCATTCATAAAAACTACACATGCACCGCATTCTCCTTCTCCGCATCCTTCTTTAGTACCTGTAAGTTTTAATTCATCTCTTATAAAATCTATTAGCCTTGTTAAAGGATTCAATTGTGTATTAACTTCATTTCCATTTACTTTAAATTTAATAGCCATTATATTACCTCCGCTATGTTTTCAGGTAAAATAGGAATCTTTTTGAAATGGTAATTCAAAGCATTTTCCATAGCAGCTGCATAAGCACTAGCAGCACCATCAAAAGTAATTTCTCCTATACCTTTTGCCCCTAATGGTCCGTATTGATATGGTTCTCCCATAATACAAGTTTTTATTTCAGGTAAATCTAAAGAAGTAGGTATCATATAATCAGACATTTTCACTTGTAGGAATCTTCCATCTTTATTTACTAATTTTTCCAAAGCTCCCCATCCAAGTGCCTGAGCAATTCCTCCTTTTATTTGACCTTCAACTATCTTTTCATCTATAGGATATCCAGCATCAAATACAGCCCAAACTCCTACTATTTTTACTTCTAATGTAACTTTATCAACTTCTACTTCAACAACATTAATACCAAGTCCGTAGCTAGGATAAGCATCACCTCTTAATGTATTATTATCCCAAGCTACCAAATGTTCAGGATGTTTATAATCTTGAACTATTTCTATTTCTTCTGCATCATTCCATTGCTGCTTTAATTTTTTGGAAGCCTCTTGTATTAAATATCCTACAACCATAGCTGAACGAGATGCCACAGTAGGACCTGTATTTGATATTTTATCAGTATCATATTCTTCAATATCTATATCTTCTACTGGTATTTCCAAATTGTAAGCAGCTATTTTTCTAAATGTGGTATGCAAGCCCTGTCCCATTTCTGTATTTGAAGTAAGTATTAATACTTTATTCCCTTTCTTTCTTAATTTCAATTTTGATTTAATTATATCCCTTTCTCCGCTTCCTGTGAATCCGCATCCATGTAAAAAGCATGATATTCCAATACCTCTGTACATATCATCTTTATATTTTTTTATTTTATTTTCATAATCAGATTCTTTTAAAGCTAAATCCAACATTTTAGGTAGTATTATATTATCATGGAATATACCACCTGTTATTGTAGTATCATTCTGTTTTATAAAATATTTTCTTTTAAGTTCTATAGAGTCTATTCCTATTTTATTAGCAATATTATCCATAGTTCTTTCTATAGCAAATATAGCCTGAGGTGCTCCAAAACCTCTGAATGCACAGCTAGGTACATTATTAGTAGCATATAATCTTCCTAAAACTCTGACATTTGGGAAATTATATACATTAGCAGCAGTATAAGTGCATCTCTGCATTATAACTCTTGAACTTGCCTCATAAGCACCTGCATCCATATCAGATATTACATCAAGAGCAATAATATTATTATTTTCATCAAGTGCAACTTTAGTAGTTATTTGGGCAGGCTGTCTTTTTACTGTATAAGCCATATCAAATTGTCTGTCTAATATGAGTTTAACAGTTTTTTTAGCCTTATATGTGGCAACCGCTACTGCAGCAGAAAGTACATCAGGGTAATGTTCCTTACCTCCGAACCCTCCTCCTATAGGCGGAGCTACTATTCTTAAATTATTATTTTCTACACCGAGTACAGGTGCTACAGCCTTTTGTACATAATAAGGACATTGAGTAGACGAATATAATGTTATGCTGTCATTTTCCCAAACTCCAACTGTTCCATTAACTTCCATATATAAATGTTCTTGATATGGTGTGTGATAAGTTTCTTCTATTATGGTTTTAGCTTTTTTAAATGCTTCATCAACATCACCGTATCCTGCTTTAAATGATATAAATATATTATCATCATTTACTATAGGACCGCCTAATAATTTTTTAGAATCTTCTATATTTATAGCAGCTTCTAAATCTTCATATTCTATAACTATTTTTTCAGCTATATCATATACTATATTTTTATCTGGACCTACAACCAATAATATAGTTTCGCCAATATATCTTACAGTATCTTCTGCAAATGGAAACCAGTCTGATACAACCATAGTAGTCATATTCTTACCCGGAACATCTTTGTAGTCAACTGTAAAATAACCTTCAGGTAAATCAGGAATATTGATTTTTAATATTTTAGCTCTAGCTTTTGTAGAGTGCACAATTTTTGCATGAAGAATATCTTTTCCAAAATCTATATCATTTAGATATTTGGTTTTTCCTGTTATTTTACCTAAAGCATCCACTCTTGGAACAGAGTTTTTTAATTCTTTAATAAAAGTTTTCATTTATACACATCCTTATAAACTAAATATCCAAACACCATTTATGCATTATAATCTTCGGGACTGCTTACTTTTTCAGCAGGGAAGATAAGATTTGCCACTATAGATATAATACAAGTTGCAGAAACAGTGTCATGGAATATGAATTTTATATAACTTGGAAGATTAGCAATTGCATTCTGATTATTTGCTATTCCAAGCCCCAAAGCAAAAGTAATACCCATTACTATTATATTACGTTCACTAAAACCAGCTTTAGCTATCATTTTTATACCATTAATTAAAATCATAGCAAATACTGTTATTATGGAACCTCCTAATACAGAACTAGGTATAGCTGAGAATATAGCACCTAATTTAGGAAAGAAACCGCATAGCATTAGAACAAAAGCTCCTGTTGCTATACAGAATTTATTAACTACTTTAGTCATAGATACTATACCAGCATTTTGTCCAAAAGCAGTATTTGGAAGACAATTAAAGAATGCTGCTGTTGTAGATCCTAAAGCATCTGCCAAAATAGCACCTGAAGTTTCTTTTTCTGTAGCTTCTCTGTCAAATCCTGCTATTGTTATACCTGAAGTATTACCTATAGTTTCTAAACCTGAAGTAATATATAAAACAGCAAAACTTAATATAGCAGATAAAGAAAATTCTATTTTGAAATGCATTGGAAGAGGTAATCTAAACCAAGATGCTTCGTATATAGGCTGAGTATTAACCATACCCAAGCATGCAGAAATTATATATCCAATAATAAGACCTATTAAAATAGCAGAATTTTTAATTATACCTTTACCAAATTTTTGAAGTATTATGATAATAAATAAAGATAAAAAACCCATAGCTAAATTTTTAGGAGAACCATAATCAGGAGATCCTATACCTCCAGCAAAATAGTTAACTCCGACATTAAGCAAACTTACACCTATAGTTACAAGCGTACATCCTACAACCAAAGGCGGAAAGAATTTACGTATATATTTATAGAAGAAACCCATTATAACTTCTGTTAAACTTCCAATCATAGCACCGCCTAGAACCATTCCTATTCCACCCATAGAAGCAACAGTCTGAGCAGTTGGTACAAAAGCGAAAGAAGTTCCCATAACTATTGGAAGATTAGCACCGATTTGTCTGTTTTTACCCAATCTTATAGGATAAAGCTGAATAAAAGTTGTAAGCCCTGATACAAACATAGCACATTGCACCATTACAACAGTATCAGCTCCAGATAAACCGCATACCCCAGCAATAATTAATATAGGAGCTAAATTTGATGTGAACATTGCCATTACATGCTGCATACCCAAAGGAAGGGCAACAGCTATACTTGGACGCCCTTCAAGCTGATAAATTAAATTGGATTTGTTTCCTTCCATATGATCCTCCCTTTAATTTAGATGTTTTTTATCATATGTACAATTCTTTTTTATTATTTTATCACTTTAGTACCAGTTTCTCCATTGATAGCATTTTTAGTTTTTTCAAGTAATGTTATCATAGCTTCTTTTCCAGTAGCTTCTACAAACTGCATACAAGCCTGTACTTTTGGAAGCATAGAACCAGGTGCAAACTGACCATCATCACAGTGTTTTTTAGCTTCTTCTATAGTAATAGAATCAAGCCATTTAACATCAGGTTTACCGAAGTTAATAGCAACTTTTTCAACAGCAGTTAAAATAATAAGCATATCAGCATTAAGCTCTTTTGCAAGAACTGAAGCTGCAAAGTCTTTATCAATAACAGCAGCCATACCTTTTAAGTGATTTCCTTTTTTTATTACAGGTATTCCGCCACCGCCGCAGCATATTACTAGTGCTTTTTCATTAAGCATAGCATTGATAGCAGTGCTTTCAGCTATAGCAACAGGTTTTGGAGATGCAACAACTCTTCTGTATCCTCTGCCTGCATCTTCTTTAACTATCCAACCTAATTCTTTAGCTTTTACTTCGCCTTCCTCTTTAGTCATAAACTGACCTATAGGTTTAGTAGGATTTTGGAAAGCAGGATCATTTTCATCAACTACTACCTGAGTAATTAATGTAGCTATAGGCGGAACAGTGATATTTCTATTAGAGAATTCTTCCATAATAGCATTCTGTAAGTCATAACCTATATAAGCCTGACTCATAGCAACACAAACAGAAAGAGGTATATCATTTCCTGTTTTATGGTTATTAGTGTACTCATTCATAGCATTATTTATAAATCCAACTTGAGGACCGTTACCATGTGCCACTATTACTTCGCATCCGTTTTCTACTAAATCTACAATATTTTTAGCTGTGATTTTTACAGCTTCCATTTGCTCTGCAAGAGTATCACCTAAAGCATTACCTCCCAAAGCAATAACAATTCTTTTCTTATTTTCCATATTTTTATATCCTAAAACAAAATTAAATTCATTTTTGTATTGTAAAAAGTGCTTTTTTTCACAATATACTAGATATAAAATGGTAAGCACTATATGTGTTATAGATACTTACCATCTATCTTAGTTTTTATTATCCAAATATTCTTTGAGTTTTTTCATTAGCTAATTTGCTTAATATAGCTTGTGGATCTCTGAATTTAGATAGGAATATCATAGCAGCTATAACATAAGGTTTGTAGCTAGCTTCTTTATAAAGAGGAACTCTGTATCTGTCGAATACTGAAGCATTAACTTCACCTTCTTTACAACTAATACCAGTAATGTCAGCAGGTAAGCAGTGTAAGTACAAGGCTTTTCCGTTTTTAGTTTTCTTCATCATTTCTTCGGTACAAGTCCAATTTTTATGATTAGCATTCTGCTCTAATAATTTCTTTTCAAGAGCTTTGATTCCGTCAGTGTCGCCTTTTTCATAAAAGTTTGTTCTCTCCTGCATAGCAGCAAAAGGAGCCCAAGATTTAGGATAAACAATATCAGCATCTTCAAATGCTTCTTCCATACTATTAGTGATAGTTAATTTAACATTAGCATCTTCAGCATTTTTTCTAGCAATAGCTTCAACTTCAGGCATAAGTTCATAACCTTTTGGATAGGCTAAAGCAACATCCATACCTAATCTAGTGAATAAAGCAGCAGCACCTTGAGGTACAGAAAGAGGTTTACCGTAAGAAGGAGAATAAGCCCAAGTCATAGCAACTTTTTTACCTTTAAGGTTTTCTAATCCACCTAATTCATGGATAAAGTGTAAAGAGTCAGCCATCATTTGAGTTGGATGGTCCCTGTCACACTGTAAGTTAACTAAAGTAGGTCTCTGCTCTAATATACCATCATTGTAACCTTGTCTTACAGATTCAGAAACTTCTTTCATATATTCATGACCTTTACCAATATACATATCATCTCTAATACCTATAACATCAGCCATGAAAGAGATCATGTTAGCAGTTTCTCTAACTGTTTCACCATGAGCTATTTGGCTTTTACCTTCGTCTAAATCCTGTACTTCTAAACCTAAAAGGTTACAAGCAGAAGCAAAAGAAAAACGAGTTCTAGTAGAGTTATCTCTAAATAAAGAAATACCTAAACCAGAATCAAATACTTTAGTAGAAATATTGCTTTCTCTTAAGAATCTAAGAGCATCAGCAACTGTCCATACTGCTTGTAATTCATCAAAAGTTTTGTCCCAAGTCAAAAAGAAGTCATTTTGATACATTTTGCCAAATTCAAGGCTATCAAGTTTTGAAATGTATTTTTGTATACCCATAATTTTAATCCTTTTTTTGTTTTTTATTTATTTTATTTTAGTTTACTTATTTGCACAATATATAGTAGGTACAGCAGC
>NZ_JARHYI010000082.1 GCF_029258575.1 Brachyspira sp.
AATCTATCCATACTGGAATGTAAATAATGCTATATCTAATTTGTATGGACTTCAAACCACGTTTCTAATCTATCCATACTGGAATGTAAATCAGGCCAAATATTTTATCTTATAATCTAGCTTGTGAGTTTCTAATCTATCCATACTGGAATGTAAATTTATAAATTCCCTGCTCAGATGTAAACGCAAAGGCTGTTTCTAATCTATCCATACTGGAATGTAAATCCTACTAGTTTACCTAACTTATGACCAATACTGCCGGTTTCTAATCTATCCATACTGGAATGTAAATAAATGCTTTGATGATATTACATCAAAAGACATAATGGTTTCTAATCTATCCATACTGGAATGTAAATTGTGGACTACTATCAGTACTACTTGATTGCTGTTCTGTTTCTAATCTATCCATACTGGAATGTAAATTCTTTTACTACGGAGCCTTCACCTGCTATAGTTACTTGTTTCTAATCTATCCATACTGGAATGTAAATATTATAATGCCATGCTCTTCTGCTCTATATCTAAAAGTTTCTAATCTATCCATACTGGAATGTAAATCATTATCATATGGTACTATTAACGAAGAAAAAAACAGTTTCTAATCTATCCATACTGGAATGTAAATTTTTATGAAAACGCGAGGCAATCGAAATGGTTTTTTGTTTCTAATATATCAATACTGGAATGTAAATACAGCAAGTGGGGGAACCAGTAACACTACCAATAACGTTTCTAATCTATCCATACTGGAATGTAAATTTCTTATTTGGGGCTGATCTAGATAATATAAAATTGTTATATTTTATGTATGAAACTAAGTAAATTAAGTCAAGAACAACAATTAAAATTAATAGAGGATTTTGCTGCAGGAACTACAGTAAGAAATGCATCTTCTTTAATTGGAATTAATACCAAAACATCAATTCTATATTATCATAAACTTAGAAAATTAATTTTTGATTATGAAGTAAAAAAGAAAAAGAAATGTTTGATGGTGAAATAGAAGTTGATACCGAAATGGAACAATGCAAAAGTTATTTTGGTTGCAAAAGAAAAGGAAAAAGAGGCAGAGTCTATAAAAATAAAATCCTTTTTTGGTTTATTAAAAAGATGTGGAAAATTATATGTAAAAATGATAAATAATACTGCCAAAGGAGTGCAGAGTAAAATATGTACATTATTTCATATTATTCAAGAAAAAGCTAAACCGGATAGTATTGTATATTCAGATTCATACCGCTATTATGATATTTTAGATGTTAGTGAATTTAAGCATTAGTGAAAAAATTGCGGAACAAAAGAATCATATTAATGGTATAGAAAATTTTTGTAGTTAAGCGAAAATACATTTCCGTAAATTTAATGTAATTCCAAAGAAGCATTTTCATTTATTTATTAAAGAATGTCAATTTCGATTTAACAATAAAGGTATTGATAAACAATTAAAAATAGTATGTAATTTAGTAAAAAAGGAGTTTTTTTAGTTATCTAGATCAGTCACTTAATATTTATAAAATCTATTTTATTGTAATATAAATCACAATAATTTTAGTTATTATACAATTTTATTTATTTCATTATTCCCCATTCCTTCCATAATTCAACGGTATAATTTCCTTTTGAAAATTTTCTATGCTGATGCATATTCCAATTAATATGTTCATTATGTCTATAATCATTTATTTTTTGCGGTGATGAATTAGAAATGTCTGCATTGCTTTTTATTTGGGCATAGCTGAATAATGAGAATAATAAAATAAATGAAAATATTAATATTATAATTTTTTCATAAATACAATACCGTACATATCTAAAACAAAATATATAGTTAATAGTTAAAATATTTATATTGATTTTTAATAAAAAACACCTCCTTTTTTAGAAGATGTTTTTACGACTAAATATATATGAATTATAATTGTATTTTTTTATTAGATTTGTAGAAAGTTCAGGTATGTATATAACATTATTAACCAAATCTATATCAGCTACACCGCTTAAAGAATCTTCTATTTTTTCTAATTGCTCTTTAGTGTTTAAATCAAATATATATACAGGCAGTATTATTAGTCATATTTTCGCCCCAATCAGAAACATATAGTTTACCGTTATTTATAGCTATTCCGTCTAAAGTACCGGCACCCAATCTCTGATCTGTCCATTTAGTTAATCCTGTTCCGTCTGTATTTAAAGTGTAAATAATTTCCTCCTTTAGCATTGTTTCCGAATGTACTTCCTGCTATATATAATAATCCGTTATCTAATAGTATGCCGTTAGCACCTACTATACCTGTTACTGATGAAGTGAGTGATAATGCAGAATTATTATCTGCTTTAATAAAATGTACAGATGAAGCTCCTGTATCAGTTAAAGCTACAGTGGCAGAATTTATCACTACAGTATCATTTAAGAATTTTGAACCTTTTATAGGAAGTTTAGTATTATTTTATTTTCTTTAACATTAGCCAATACTAAATTACCTATCATAGAGCTGTCATTAACCTGATCCTGTATTATTGTAATATCATCATTTATGAAAGAAAAACCTTTAGGGCTGTCCAATTGTCCTTCAAAAAGTTTCTGAGGATTAGAGCCGTCTTCATTAGCAGTGATTATGAAACTGTCGGCAGGAGCATTAGGATCGCCCAAATTAGCTATATAAAGTTTTCAGTTTCTTAATTTAAGACTTTCAGGTGCTTTTTAACCTTCAACATTAATATTTACAGCCTCTTTTTTAGCAAGTTCAATTTTTGCTGCCTCTGTTGTTGTTTTATCTGCATTATTATTAGAGCATGATATTGCAAATAAAAAAGCAGATATAATTACTGCATTAAACAGTTTATTCATTTGTAATTTATCCTTATTAGTAAAAATTTTTATTAAAACTTTATATATTATTTTGTTTTATATATCAATAATTAATCAAAAAAAGATTGTTGCCAAAATGATTACAATAATATTATTTGATTATATTGACTATATATGAATTTTGTTTATATTTATCATTATGAAGATTAATACTAAATTATCAGTTGCAGCTCATATAGTTTTATGTATAGAATTCTTTGAAAATGAAGGAACTACATCTCATTTGCTTGCCAAAAATGTTAAGACAAATCCTCCTATAATAAGGAAGATTTTATTAAAACTTTAGAATGCCTGGATAGTAGAAACCAATAAAAAGGGCAGCAGACTTATAAAAAGCGAAGAAGATATTACACTTCTTCTATATATGAAGTGGTATTTAGAGAGTAGGATAGGGACTTTTTAATTTTTATGAGCCTAATCATATTTGTACTATAGGCTTTGCTATGTTTGATGTTTTGGGAGAAAAGTGATGTATAGCTAGATTTTGAAAAGTCTATGTTAAAAATAACTATAAAAAAGATAGCATTTGAGGTTAGAAAAAGAAAGTGGCATATTGATTTTATAGATTAGTTGTTTATATTTATAATACTTATTTTAGAGCCGTCTAATTTTATTATATTTTCTTTTGATAATCTATTTAATTCTCTGGATAATGCACTTCTGTCTGCTGATATGAATTCAGCTAATTTATCTCTATTATAAGGTATTATTATATTTGATGATTTTTGAATGTTTGACATATATTTTAAATACATTGTTATTTTAGTCCTTAAACTCTTCTGACTTAAAATATCATTTTTGAATGTAAGAAATTTATTCTTATCAGATATTATCTTAATAAGATTTTGTATTAAAATAATATTATCTTTATTAGAATTAAATATGTTCTTTATATCTATTTTTAATATTTCGGTATTATTTAATGATATAGCTTGTATAGATGATATTTTATTTGTAGAAAATGCAATTGCCTCAGCAAATATATCTGCTTCATTTAATATATTTACTATATTTTTTTTAGTATCATCATATTCTTTTGAAACTTCTATTTTCCCTTTTAGTATAATATATATACTTTCAACTACATCTCCAATATCTATTATTATATTTCCCTTTATAAAAGATTTTTTTTGGGATTTTATATTATTTAATATGTTAATTATTTCATTTTTTTCTATATTATCAAATATTCTAGATTTGATAATAATGTCTATATAATTATCCATTACAGTACCAAAAATATGATTGTTTGAAAATTCTAACATCTTTTATAAAAAAATCAATATACACATTAAACAATTATGATTTTTTAACATTATTATTCTTTGATAGTATTATAAAGAATATATTAATCATTTTTTATTATAAATTTAGAATTTATTTTTATATTTTTATTTTTTTTATTGACAATAGAAATTTCTTTAACTATACTATAATTGTTCACGTGAGCAAAATTTTATTTATAGGAGAACAAAATATGTCTTGGCATTGGTTTGATTGGATAGTCATTGGGCTATACTTCGTTGTAATGTTTTTAATTGGTATGTTCTTTGCTAAAAGAACAAAATCTACAGATGATTATTTTAAAGCAGGAGGAAGAGTTCCAGCTTTAGTAACAGCTATGAGTATTTATGCTACAGCTTTGTCATCTATTTCATTTATCGCTATACCTGCTTCTGTTTATAATAACAGTTGGCTTTTGGGTATGGCTCCTTTAGGAATTATTTTAATGGTATTATGGGCTGCTTATACTTTTGTACCATTCTTTAGAAGAGTTAATGTTACTACTGCTTATGAATATTTGGGAAGAAGATTTGATAATTCTTTCAGACTAGTAGGAAGTTTAACATTTATACTTTTCCACATTGTAAGAATGGCAATAGTAATTTATCTCCCTACTTTAGCAATGCAGCAGGTACTTCCAAATCTTGATCCAGTTTTTATAACAGTTGTTGTATCTATATTCTGTGTTGCTTATACATCTATAGGAGGTATAGAGGCAGTATTATGGTCTGATGCTATACAAACTGTTGTTCTTCTTTTAGGGGCTTTCTTAGTAATTATAATAGGGTTTTCATCTGCTCCTGATGGATTAGGTCAGGGTTTCAAGCTTTTAGCTGATGATGGAAAAATTATTAGTCCTGATTTCTTCTCATTAGATTTAGCAAAATCAAGTATATGGGTTATGATAGTAGGCGGATTTGTTAATTCTATATATTCTTATGTAGGTAGTCAGGATATAGTACAAAGATATGCAACAAATAAAGATGAGCATGAATCTAAAAAGAGTTTATTTATGAATGTACCTTTACTTCTTACAAGTGTAGTAATATTCATAGGTATGGGGTCTTCTTTATATATTTATTTCCATTTCAAAACTCCTTTACCTGAAACTGTTAATGGTAATGCTATACTTCCTTATTTCGTTATAAATGCTTTACCTGTTGGTATATCAGGTTTGGTAATAGCTGCTATATTTGCCGCTGCTCAATCTACAGTATCATCTAGTTTGAACTCTGTTTCTACTTGTATGACTGCTGATATATTGGAATATTTAAAACCTGGAATGGAAGATGCTTCTAAATTAAAATTTGCAAGATTATCAAGCTGGATAGTAGGTATATTTAGTACATCACTTGCTGTTTATTTCATACATAATGGTCAGGGTGATATGTTCTTATACTTCCAAGCTATAACTGGTCTTTTAGGAGGTCCTATAGCTGCTGTATTTTTAGCTGGTATCTTCTTTGACAAAATTGACACTAAGGCAGTATGGATCGGATTTATAGTTTCTGTTATAGTAGCACTCTATATAAGTGATCCTGCAGGAATTCTTACTAAATTCATACCTGCATATACTAAACCAAAAATCTTCGAGTTTATGCTTTCATTTATTATTATAGGAGTAGGTGTAGTAGCTTCTTTCATAGCTTCTTTTGCTTTTGGAAAACCATCTTTAGAGAAGATAAAAGGATTAACTTATTCTACTACTATTAAAAATAATAAGTAATAAAAAATTAAAAGGAATTAATATATGAAAAAATTATTAATATTATCATCTGCTATTATGTTTTCTATATTTGCTATAAGTTGTTCAAATGCTTCTTCTTCAGGCACTTTATCAGTTAATGTACTTGATTCTAAAGTTGAGAAAAAAATAGTTTGGGAAATGGGTGGACATTTACCTGCTCAAACTGGAATGGAGAAAAATATTGGTACTGCTGGATTATTATATGGTTCTTTACAAGATAAATATATAGTTGTAGGTGGCGGAGCTAATTTCCCTGAAGAATCTGTACTTAATGGCGGAGCTAAAAAGACTTATTCTGATGTTTATATGTTGGAAGATAAAAACGGAGTATTGGAAGTTGTAGAGCATATTAATTTAGATAATGAAATAGGTTATGGTGCTTCTATAACTACTACAAATGGAATATATTATATAGGTGGCTCTTCTAATCCAGAGGCTGATGATGATATATTATTTATAACATTAAAAGATGGTAAGTTGAATGTTGAAAAAATAGGAGATTTACCTTTTACATTACAAAATGGTGCTGCTGTTTATAAAGATAATAAATTATATATTCTTACTGGAAAGCAGTCTGGAAAGGGTAGCGATAAAGTTTATGAATATGATTTAGCTACTAAAGAAGCTAAAGAATTAGCTCCTGTACCTAATCAGGCTAGCAGAACTCAGCCAGTTGCTCAGATTTTAAATGGTAATATATATATATTCAGCGGCGGAGATGCTACTGCTTATACAGATGGTTACAAATATGATTTTGCTAACAATACTTGGGAGCAAGTTGCTGATGTAACTCTTAATGGAGAGGGTATATCTTTACTTGGTGCTGCATCAGTTAAACTTAATGAAACTGAAATGCTTGTTATAGGCGGATTTAATAAGGCTGTTTATGATAATGCTGTTTATAATTTAGGAAATCTTCAGGGTGCTGAATTAGCTAATTTTAGAGTTGAATATTTCGGTGCTGATCCTTATGAATTTAATTGGAACAACAATATATTAATTTATAACTGTGAATCTAACACTTGGAGAACAATGGGTGAAGTTCCTTTTGATGCTCCTTGCGGAGAAGGTTTAATACTAATAGGAAATAAAATATATTCAATTAATGGAGAAATAAAACCTGGTGTTAGAACTGATAAAATGTATGTTGGTACTATTTTAGCAAAATAAGATAATATGTCCAATTAAAAAGTTTTCCATAAATAAAGGCTTACTTAATTTTTATTAAGTAAGCCTTTATTATTATTCTATAAGCTTAATTGTTACTAATAATCCTGCAGCTTCTAATAAAGATATAATTTCGTCTTTTTTATCATCATCTACATCGATAGCCATATTACATACTCCAAATACTCGCTCTGGAGCAGGACGCACTATAACTTCTATGCCTGCATCTAATAAAATTTTTTCTGCTTTGATTAAATCTCTTGGTGTTTGTAAATAACAAAAAGTTTTTGCCATAATTAACTTCCTAATGCATTTATTAAATATTCTAAATCTTCTTTAGTTGTATATGGAGAAAATGAAAACCTTATAGCTCCATTATCATTATTATAAAAATTATGTGCCAAAACAGAACAATGAAATCCGTATCTGCATTCTATATTATATTTTTCATATAATGCATGAGTAATATTTGCCATGTTAATATCATTATTAATAGTTTTTATTGAAAATAGGAAACCTTGAGTATTTATATCTTTTGACCATATAACATCATATTTGTTTATAGACTCTATTTTTTTTATAGCATCATACATATCATTAATATTTATATTCCAATTAGGTCGATTTTTTAATGCTGCTAAAAGACCTATTATTCCAACTGTATTTGGAGTTCCTGATTCATATATTTCTGGTATACTATATGGTGTTTCATATCCTTCACCAAAACCTCCGCCGAAATATGCAGGATTTAATTTATCTGGATTTTTTACATAAAAACCACCTGTACCCGTAGGACCTAAAAGTCCTTTATGTCCAGTGAAAGCTATAAAATCAGTATTCCAATCATCTGCTTTTATATCATGTATTCCAATGGCTTGTGTAGCATCTACAAGTAATGGTATTTTTCCTATTGCTTCCTTTATTTTTTTTATAGGCTGTATAACACCGCTTATATTGCTTTCCATATTTACAGCGACTAATGATATTTTTTCTTTTTTGATTATATCAGATAGTGCATCTGTATCTATTATACCATTGTTTTTAGAAGGTATTATACTATATTTGACATTTTTATTTTTACTTAATTGATGTATAGGTCTAAGTATCGCATTATGTTCTAATACAGATATTAATATATTGGTATCCTTTAAATCTAATCCTATAAGTATATCATTTATTGCTCTTGTAGCTCCAGATGTAAATATTATATTAGAATCATTTTTTGTGCCTAAAAATTTATCGGCTAATAATGTGCGGCATTCTTCTATTTTTTGAGTTGTTTCTTTTCCTCTGGAAGTATTTACTCTTCCATAAGTACCACCCATATTCATTAAAAAATTATACATTTCCTCTGCAACCTCTTTAGGTTTTGGGAAACTAGTTGTAGAGTTGTCAAAATAATAATTTTTCATAATAATTAATAATGTTTTTTATGCCCTTATAATAGTAGAAGCATTAGCCATAGCCTCAATTATTCCAAGCATATTTGTTTGTTCTTCTACTTTTATATCATTTAATTCATAGAATTTAACACAAGTTCCGCAGAAAAATGTTTTAATTCCAGCATCTCTTAATTCCTGCAGTAAAGTTTTATAAGGCTCTTCAGTCCCTAAATAAACCCCTCCATTATAGCAATATAAAGCTTCTGGTTTTGGGTTAGCATCTTTCAAAGTACCTAAAAATGCTTTTAAAAGTAATTCTCCAAGTTCATCATTTCCAGTTCCCATACCTTTCTTATCTACAACAGCAATGACAGGTCCTGAAGATTTTTCTTTATTTGAATTATTAGAAGAAGATAAGTCCTTATTTTTGATAATTTTAAAATTCATTCCATTATTTGTGTATTTTATTCCATTATTATTCAAAAAGTCTGTAATATTATGAAAAGCTACTTCATCGTCTATTAATATTTCTATTTCTTCATTCATATTTGCATTTGTTATTGCAGTCTTTGTAAGAATCAATGGTTTAGGACATGGTATTCCTCTAGCATCTACCGTTTTCATTTTTATTTCCTTGAATAAATTTGCAATAACATAATATATTAAAAAATGTTTATTGTCAATTATATGTTATATAGAACTAAAATAAGCTATATAATTATTATTGCTAAATAATGATGAAAAAAGATTTTTGAATATATAAAATATGTAATTTATGATAATTGATTTAGAAAATATTTCGGTATATTCTGGAGATAAATATATAATTATATTCGCTAATAAGTAAATAACCGCACCTGCAGTAAATAATAATACAAAAGCACATGCTAATCTATCTATCCAAGATAAATATATAACCTTCAAAATATCTTTTATACTTTTCTCAACTTTTGAAAGTATTATTCTTGTAATAGAGTAGGTTGCTATTAAGGATATAATTTTAAGCATAAGAGAATGATCAAAATATTTAGACATATGATTATATATCAGCGGTGCTATTATAAATGTTATTATTATTGCTATAATAGGTGTTATAATTGATATAATGCCTTTATATAAACCATATATAAAAGACACAGTTAATATTATAATTAATAGTATATCAATATTATTAAACATTATGATTTCTTTAATAAAGCTATTACAGGTGCAAATGTAAAACTACTTTTCTTTCTATGAGTGTTAATAATATTTGATAAAGCTTTTATATCAGTATGTGAGAAAGAAGAATAACTTCCTATCTTTTTAGTAATATCATTAAGTTCATCTTTAGCTTTTATTATATTATCAAAGTTATTAAAGATTTTGTATACATCTTGGTTTTGATATTCTATTTTTGCATTTAAATTATTCTGAACTTCCAACATAGCAGCAACATTTTCTTTTATAGACAAAACTATTAAATTTTGATTAACCAATATGTTTGACATAACTTCATTATATTGCTCTAAAGATTTGAAGTGGCTTAACTTTTTGGAATCTGTACTAATATTATTTTCTATTTCCAAAATAAATTTATCAATAGTTTCAGATATTCTATTAATCTCTTTTGAAATTATTTTACACCTATCTCTTATATAGAAAGAAGAATTTTCTATAACAACAAGACCTGCAAATATATCGGTAAGCATTCTTTCTATAGAATCAGTACCTTTAGATATTTCAAAAGATAAAGTACCTATTTCTTTAGCTACAACTGAGAAACTTTTACCAAAAAATCCTGCTTTTGATGCCTGAATACCAGCATTTATAGATAAAAGATTAGTTTTATTTGTGATAGCTTTAATATATTCTATAGTATTGTATATAGATTCTGTTATATTATTTACATCTTTAAATTGATTTGCTGATTCCATTATAGAATGTAAAAACTTATTTGAAGTTTCTTGTAAACTTTCATTTATAAGTCTTAATTCATTTTTTAAATAGAGTATTTGTTCATTAGAGAAATCAGATTCTTTCATATTTGAAATAGTTTGATTCAATACTCTAAAATGATCTTGCATTTGAGATTTATATTTATCAAAAAATGTGAATATTGTATTTGTATATTTTAAACCGTCTTTAATAAGATTTTTCTTGCTGTTTTTAGCCTCTATTAATTTATCATTTGCTTCTAATATAGAATCTATTTTAGAATTGATAATATTATATGCATCTTTAGTTTCTTTATCTATTTCAAATACGAACATAGATGTATCCATTAAATTTCTATCTATGTTATTTAATTCTTCTGAAATTCTATCTATATTATTTAAAGTCTTAAGATTTAGATGAAGTTTATTATTTAATATACTTTCTTTTTTGATAGAATCAAGTGCATTTTTTGCAAAAGATGAAAATATTGATATTGATCTGAATGATGATGAAATTACAATAGCAAGTCCTATTCTGTCAAAATCCACATTACTTGAAGTTTGAGCTATATACAAATATCTTATTATAAGTACTAATGCTAAAGTTATAGCTCCAACCATGGCAATATTATCTCTATAATTATAATTCATTATCATATCAGTTACTATTGATATGAACATAATTAAGAATATAAATAGTATAATATAATTTTTGAAAGTATAATAAAATCCTGTAGGTCTTATAAAATATGAAGGACTTGTTGAATCATAATAATTAATTGTAGTTGTAAGGAATTGATTAGAATATACACAACTTACTGCTATTAATACTATGGATAATATTATACCGATTACAAATACTATATTGTTTAAATTTACTAGATTTTTTGTTTTAGATATAAAAGTTTTAGAGTTTATCGGCATGAACATAACAGCGACTAATATCAGAATATTATTACTCAAATACAGTCCTAATGATAAGCCTTTATTTACTCCGTATAATTCCAAGAATATTATAATAAGTGATATTATATTATATAATAGTATAAATATTAATGTAATAGAAATAATGATATATGTTCCTTTTTTTGTCTTAATTGACAATAATAAATAAAGCATAATAAATACTGACATTAAAGAAATACCAATAATAGGTACCAATAATTTTACTACAGTAATATTATATCCGTATATTAAATTTGAAAATATATCCATACTTATTCCTTTAATTACATAACTTTAGAATATTCATCTACTTTATTTTCTAAATCATCAGTATATTCCATAAATTTTTTCATTTCATTATCAAGTTTGCTTGTTATAGCTTCCAAGTCATCTGAAGTAGCAAGTAATTTATTCATATCTCTCATTAAGCTTTTTACTTCTGTATTTTCTGCATATGCTTTTTCTGATATATCAATTATATAATCATTAATTTCTTCTACTTTATTTTTAATATTTAAAAAGTCATTTTCTTCATTAATGATAATATTTGTCATATTTGATATAGAATTATGCATCTTATCAGTGCTTTTAATGATATTCATATTATAATCATTTTGTTTTTCCATATTTTTATTGAATTTATTAATTTTATCATAATGATTTGAAATTTCTTCTGTCAGCAAAGTAATATTATTATTTATATTATTACTTGAATAGTTAAATTTTTTGAATATATCTTCTATTTGGAATAATAAATTCTGCATTCTATTAGTTGCCTGAGCAGTTTCATTTACCAATTCTGTAACCTCTTTAGATACAACAGAAAAGTTATTATGCCATTCACCAGCCTTAGAAGCCTGTATACTTGAATTGATTGCGAGAGTTTTAGTTTTATCAGACATATTTGTCATAAATGATATAATTCTATTTATCTGGAAACTTAATTGACTGAATCCGTCTGATTTGCTGAATTCTCTAATAAAGTTATTTTTTTCTGTATCTAATTTATTTTGAAAATCTTCAAATAAATTAACTATATTTCTGCTTTCAGATTGAAGTCTATATATTTTTTCTATAGATTCCTGAAGCTTCATATTGGATTCTTCTAAAGTTTTCTTTTGCAATTCTACAGAAACTTGTAAATTAGGATAAGTTTCTATTAATTCATTTATTTTTTCTATATTTATTTTTCCATCATTGATTTGGAAATTTTCTATAGTTATAAATTCATTTGTATAATCTATAACTCTGTTTATATCAGATTTTAAATTATTGATAGTAGAGTATGTATTTTCTACTTTATTTACTAATTCATTAACAGATTCTGAGAAATTTTGTTTTAATTCAGCTAATTTTTCAGAAGTATTTATGGCAGTATTAATTATTATAGAGTCTTGAGCCTTTATACTTTCTAAATCATAAGACTGATTTGTTTTTCTATGTACAGCTGATATAAATCTGCTTACTGATGAATGTATCATTATTATATTAAATATGGCATATGCTAAAGTTGTTCTTGTAAATGTCAGATGATTAAAAAGAAGGAAATCGCTTGAATATTTAGTATATATTGATATTCCATTAAAATCATCAAAGAATGATAAAGATATTATAGAGATTAATATTAATAAAATTATATTATCTTTGAATTTTTTATTAATAGTCATGTCATATATCAAAGCACATATTATTATGAAGCTATATATAGTAAATATAAAATCCCTGAATATATAAGCAGCTCCTAATTGTCCTCGGCTTTTAATACTATATACCATAGTATCATTTAATGTAGTCATTTTTTCTTTTGTTGATATAAAGAGTTGAGGATATAAAAGAGCTACAGCAGTTAATAATATAAATATGAATATGGCTAGTATATATAATTTATCCAATACAAAATGAAATCTTTCGCTTAATACTAATTTATTTCTTATAAAGATAATCCATGGTATAATGGTTAGCGAAAATGCCAATTGTTCAAATTTATATAGATTTAATGCTAATTTATTATTCGGCATGTATAAAGAACTAATAATATTTACAGCTTCCATTGCAGAGAATATGAAGCATAAAAAACCTAATGATAGTATAATTGCTTGAGTTTCTTCGTATAGTTGAAAATATATATATGCATATAATATTATACCGACTATTGATATAATAGTGGCTATAACTGGAACTCCCAATTCTAATGTTAAAAGAGAAAAATTGTAACTCATAAATCCTCTATAAAAATAAGAAAATATTTTTAATATTATAAGTTAATTTTTATATTTATAAAGCATAAAAAAATAAAAATCAACTAAAAAATAAAATACCGTTTATATAATCGGAATTAGTTTATTAACTATTTACTAATTGCTTTTTATTTTTATACAACTATTGAGTTAATTTTCTAACCCATCTTTCTTTTTTTAACATTATAACACCAACTGCAATTTTTGCAAAATCGCTTAATTTTGCTATTCCAAACATAGCTACAGGACCTACAGATGTGTATTTAGCAAGTATCAAAGCTAATGGAGCAAATACTAATAATGATACAGGTACATCCACTGCAAATCCAAATATTGTATCTCCTCCAGCTCTTGAAACTGCAAATTGAGCATTAATATATGTCCATATAGGCATGTAGCATGCTATTAATATTACTAAATTTCTAGTTATTATTTGGGCATCTGCAGTAAGTTTTGAAAATACATATGGAATAAAAAGGGTAGATGACATCTGCACCAATCCTACAACTAAACCTGCTATAACAGAGCCGTTTAATATCCACATTGCCTTATTTTTAGCATCTTCAAGTTCTCCTCTTCCAAGCGTTCCACCAACAACTACCATTGTAGAAACGAATATACCCTGAAAAACTAAATAAAATATATTTGCTATAGTAAATCCTGATGCCATTCCAGCAACAGTTTCCGCACCGCCCCTGCTATTATATAAAGCTGTCATGAACATTTCGCTTAATCCCCAGCTTATTTCACTCAAAAATATTAAACTCGATTTTCTAAGCATAGAATAAAATATATTTAATTTTACATTTAATATTTCTCTTGTTCTCACATAAAATTTTTCATTATGAATTTTAATATACACTATAAATAAAATCATTTCTATTATTCTTGCTATTAATGTAGCAATTGCTGCCCCTGTTTCTTCAAGTCTAGGAGCTCCAAAATTACCATATATAAGTATATAATTTCCCAAAGTATTACAAAGTGTAGCTATAACTGATATTATAAGAGGTATATGAGGTTTTCCTACTTCTCTATAAGAAGTACCTATAGCACCCGATATAGATATTGGTATAAATGTAAAAGCTATTATATGCATATATTTTGTGCTTGAAACAAGTATTGCTTCTTGAGATGTATTTCCTTTTGTCATTAAACTCATAAATATTTCGGGATTAACAAGCATCAATATCATATAAGAAGCGGAAATAATAATAGGAAGTATCACTTTAAATCTGAAAGCCTGCTGCATTCCTTCTTTATTATCAGCACCGCTATTTTGAGCCATATATATACCACCTGCACCATAACAGGTATTGAGTATAACTAAATATATGAAATTTAATTGATTGGATACATTTACAGCAGCCATTTTTATATCGCCGAGTTCAGCAACCATGAAATTATCTATTAATGATACCATACCCATTATAAGCTGCTGAAGCATTACTGGTACAGCAATAGATATGCATAATTTATAAAATTCAAAATTTCCAAAAAGAGTTTTTTACCGCTGTTAAAATTTATAGAATTGGTATTCATAATATAATCTCTTTATAAAAAATAAAGTGTCAATTTGGTGTATTAATAAAATAGAGAGTAATATATAACTATTTTTATATTTGTCAATATGATTGCAAAATTTTTATTATAACATTTATATTATTACTGCGGTATTTCAGGTATTTCATTATTTTTGAGTTTTTCAATAAAACTTCTCAAATCATTCTTATTGCCTTTATTGTTATTAACTTTTCCTCTCTCAATGATCCTCTTAGTACCAAGACTTACAATAGTTTGAATATCTAAAATGAAACTAACAGTACCATCTCCCAAAACAGTAGCTCCTGCCAAACCTTCTGATTTTGTAATATTATCTTTAAGAGTTTTAATAACTATATCCTGTTCACCTATTAGGTTATTAACTAAAAGAGCAACTTTTTTTCCTTCAGAAGAAAGTATAACAGCATAGTATGATTTTATATTATCATATCTTGAAGGAAGTCTGAATAATTCTTTGATGCTGAGTACATTTATAACATCATCTCTTACTTTAATAACTTCTATTCCTTCCAATTCTTGAATATCTTTAACATCTATTTTTACAGTTTCTAATATACTGTTAATAGGAACTGCATAGTATTCTTTTTCTGCATCGACAATAAGAGCCTGAATAATGGCAACAGTAAGAGGAATTCTAAGGAAGAAAGTGGAGCCTTTTCCAAATTCTGTTTCTATACCTACAGTACCATTAATTTTTTCCAAACTTTTCTTAACAACATCCATACCAACACCTCTTCCAGATACATTGGTAATTTTTGATGCAGTAGAAAAACCAGGAGCAAATATATATTCAAGCATTTGTTTTTCTGATAATTTAGCATCAGGAGAAACAAGACCTTTTTTAACAGCACTTTCAAATATTTTTTGAGGTATCATTCCTTTACCGTCATCGGATATTTTTATGATTATCAAGTTGCCTTCATGCGAAGCACTTAAAATAACTGTACCAGTTCTAGGTTTTCCAGCTTTTTCTCTATCTTCAGGCGATTCTATACCATGATCCATAGCATTTCTTATAATATGCACTAATGGATCTACTAAAACTTCAATAACGGATTTATCTAATTCAGTTTCTTCTCCGTACATCTCTAATTTTACTTCTTTACCTAAATCTCTAGATAAATCCCTTATAAGACGAGGGAATCTGTTGAATGTTTGCGCTATAGGAAGCATTCTTATTTTCATTACAGTTTCCTGAAGTTCATTTGTTACCCTTGTAAGAAGCTGATAAGAATTTCTAAATCTGTCTAAAGTATTTTTAAAATCTTCTTCCATTTTTACAAATTCATTTAATTTATTATTGAAGCTATCTATATATGTATTTCTAATTTCTTTAGCCTCTTTTTTTTGCATATGATCTTCAAATTTTCTAAGTATTTGAACAATTGTATCTCTATAATATCTTTTTAATTCATTTAATCCAGTACCTATAATTTTCTGATATGAAGAGAGATCATCATCATACTGAACATAAGAACTTTTATTTGTTACAAGCTCTCCAACCTGATTCATCATAGCATCTATTCTATCACTTTCTACTCTTAAAAATGAACTTTGTCTTTCTTTATGATCTTTTGTTGCTTTATTAGTATCAGGTTTTTTACCAGTAGCTACTGCCGCAACAGTTTCTTTTTCTTTTTTATCCTGAAGGAATTTTTCATATTCTTCAAGAATTATTTCTTCTATAGAAATTTCTTTTGTAACATCAGGTAATGTAATAGCATCTATTATAGTTTGATCTTCTTTAATAGCAGCAATTATATAAGTAACATGCTCATAAAACCCATCGCCTTCCAAAGATTCAAGAGGCGGTATACTTCCCATTATTTCGCCTACATCTTTTAAAGCAACGAATACTTGAACCCCGCCTACTGTTTTCATAGGACTTTCAGGGTCAAAACTTACATGTACTAATTTTGTTTTAACATTTTCTTCTACATTATCTCTTATTATTCCAAGCAAATCACTGTCATTTGGAAGAAGTTCGTATTTATTAACTTTTTTTTCAGATTCAGAAGTATTAGTATTTGAAGCAGTTGGAACATCTCCAGCAGACGGAGCAGGACCTTGACCTAATTTCATATTTTTAAAATCTTCTAATTTTTTTATTTCAGCTTCTATATCTCCAGAATACTCACTTTCTTCACTTGCAGTATTAATAAGATCTTTTAATATATCTATACCTTTTAAAAGTACATCAATAGTAGCATCATCTACTTCTATTTTGTTGTTTCTTATTAAATCAAGTAAATCTTCAAATCTATGGGCGTATTTTTGAGTTTCAACAAGTTCTACAGCTCCTGCACTTCCTTTTAAAGTGTGAACAGCTCTAAATATTTCTTGTATAGCATCAACATTATTTCTTTCATTGTCCAAAATAAGAATATTTTGTTCTAATCTGTCAAGCATTTCAAATGCTTCTTCAAAGAAATCTTTAAGCAGACTTTTTATATAATCATCCATTTATACGCCCCACAAATTTAAAATCTTATCATATATTATCGGAAAAATCCAAAAATATCTATAGTAAATAATATTTTGCTTGAAAATATAATAATTTATTATATGATAAAATCTATTAAATGTCTACTTTTTTATTTTAAAGGAGTTTTTAAGTGAAAATATGTATAGTTGGTACAGGTTATGTAGGACTTATTACAGGAGCATGTCTTGCTGAGATGGGTAATTATGTTATATGTGTTGATAATGACGAAGAAAAGTTAAAAAAACTTAAAAATGGTATAACACCTTTATATGAACCTGGATTAGAGGAGCTTATACTAGCAAATGTTTCTGAAGGAAGATTAGAGTTTACAAATGATTTGGATTATGCTGTAAAAAAATCTATTGCATGTTTTATTGCTGTTGGAACTCCTTCTGGAGATGATGGAAGCTGTGATTTAAGCTTTGTACTTTCAGTTGCCAATGATATAGGTAAGGCTATGAATGGATATAAAGTTATAGTAGATAAATCTACTGTGCCTGTTGGAACTCATAAATTGGTAGAAGATGAAATAAAAAAACATTATAATGCTGAATTTGATGTGGTTTCTAATCCTGAATTTTTGAAACAGGGTGCTGCTGTTGATGACTTTTTAAAGCCTGATAGGGTAGTTATAGGTTCTGATTCTGAAAAAGCCATAGATATTATGAGAGATATTTATAGTCCTTTTACTAGAACAGGAAATCCTATAATAATAATGGATGTTCGTTCTGCTGAAATGACTAAATATGCTGCTAATGCATTTTTGGCTACTAAAATATCATTTGCAAATGAAATTTCAAATATATGTGAGAAAGTAGGTGCTGATGCTGATTTGGTTAGAATAGGTATGTCAAGCGATAAAAGAATAGGAAATCAATTTTTATTTCATGGTTTGGGATACGGTGGAAGCTGTTTTCCTAAAGATGTGCAGGCCTTAATAAAAACAGCATCCGATTATGGAATAGATTCTGATTTACTTAAGGCAACTCATCAGGTTAACATAAATCAGAGAAAAGTTTTTGTTAATAAAATTTTGAAGTATTATAATAATGATATTAAAGGTAAGACATTCGGATTATGGGGACTTGCATTCAAGCCTAGAACTAATGATATGAGAGAGGCTCCTGCTATAACTATAATAAATATGCTTTTAGATGCTGGTGCTAATATTAAAGCTTATGATCCTAAAGCTTTTGATAATGCTAAGGCTATATTTGCAAATAAAATATACTATGCCGAAAATTCTTATGATGCTTTAAAAGATGCTGATGCTTTAATTTTAATTACAGAATGGAATGAATTTAGAAGACCTAGTTTTGATAAGATAAAAGAATTATTGAAAGAGCCTGTAATATTTGACGGCAGAAATCAATATGATAAAAAGAGAATGAAAGATAGAGGAATTAAATATATTTCTCTAGGATCAGTTGATAATTAATGTATGATATATTTTACTTCAGATACTCATTTCTTTTATATGACTGCTAACAGAAAAAAGTTATTTGATGATTATGATTCTATGCATAAATATTTGATTAATAAATGGAATGAAAAAGTATCTGAAGAAGATGATATATATATAATAGGAGATTTCTCCAATGAAAATGGATATTTAAAGACTTCTGGGTTATTGAGATGTTTGAATGGAAATAAATATCTTATAAAAGGAAATAATGATAAATTTGCAGAGAATATTAAATTTGACAAAACTTTATTCAAATTTATTAAAGACTATTATGTTTTGGATATAAAAAATTATAATAGTATTATAAAAAAAGCTGTATTATTTCATTATCCTATATTAGAATGGGAAGGATATTACAACAATAGCATATTAATACATGGGCATTGGCATAAAAATAAAAAATATCATAAATCAGCATTTAATATAGCAAGTGATATTCATAATTTTAGTCCATTGTCTATAAATGAAATATTAGAAATGGTGCTTGCTTAATGAATACTTATAAAGACATACTATTAAATAGGCTTCATACTACTATAAATCATAAAAATAAAATAGAAGATGATTGCATTAAATTTCTAAGTTATGATATTACTATTGAGTCTAAAATAGTTCAGATAGAAAAGAAGAACAGTATACTATGTACTGTGTATTTTTATGTGAAAGTACCTCTTTTTGATAAGGTATTTTTTGAGTCATCTTCAAGTATTGCTTCTGATGAATATAAAGCAATAGAACTTTCTTCTGATAATTTTGTATATTGTGCTTTGCAGGGAATATTAGATTTTTTATCTGGTATTCATCATCATGAAATAGAAACTTCAATACTAGGAATAAAGAAAAATTTTACCGTATGCGAAAGTCCTATGCTTGGTCTTGGTAATATAGAAAATAAAGAAGATTTTTATGATGATTATGTGGGATTTGATGAGAAGAATGGATATTCCAGCTTTTTATGGAATGCTATACATAAGGAAGTGCCATTTATACTTGAAAATAATAGAGTAAGTTTTATAAAGACTTATGGTGCTAAAATGCCTAATGGTGATATAATAGTTGAATGTACTATAAATAATGTTAATAATAAAACTTTGGAAAATTGTGTTCAAAATGAAATTATTAAATGGGATAATAATGGAAAATTTTTTTCTATAAAGCAATTTTTCTTTATACTTCAATCTGATTGTACATATATAAAATATCCTTATTCTAAAGAAGAAATTGAATATTTTGTTATTGAATATGTACTTGAATTTGAAAAATCTAATTTTAATTATATAGAATTTATAGAGAATATAAAAAATATAATATCTGATACTAATATAAGAGAAGAAATAATAAATTTTGTTCCAGAGATATGTGCTGAATATGCTTTTAAAGATGTTATTTTTAATGATAGAGTTGAGGTTAATGTAGGAAGTAATAATTATAATATTTTAAAAACACAATTTCCTAGTTATAAATATATTGAAGATGCTTTAATAGACGGATTTTCGAATAAAATATTTAAAAAAGAAAGTTTTAATGAATTGGTTCATATAAGTAATTCATATAATATAATATATGAAACTATGCAAAATGATCATAATATAAAAATGAAAGATATATTTGTATCAGTTACTTTTAATTTTACTGAGGAATATAAGTTTATCTAATTTTAATATCCTAAATTAGAAATATAAATACCTATTTGAACTCCTAAATCTATTGATGAAAATTTAACGCTGTCTGGAGATACTCTTATATCTTTTATCACAGGAAAATCATAATTAAAATAAAAACTCAAACTAAAACCGCTTATTGCAGGAAATGATTTTACACCAATCAAAAATTTTACATATGGTATTACTATATCATCAAATCTCTGCTTTAATCTGCTGTAATTAAGAGATTCTATTATATAATCATATCTATAACTTCCACCCAAAGGAACTTTTACTCCTCCTCCAAATCCAATCATAAATATATTGGAAAACAAGCCTTCTATATATCCGCCTATATTTAGACTATCAAATATATGAGTATATTTTTGTCTGTCTTCATAATTAATAAATCTATAAGCATCTCTGTAATAACCTAAATCCATTCCCAAGCCTAATATAGCATATTCATGCAAAATAAAATTGTATGCAGGCTGAACTAAAAATCCTATTTCAAATGCTGATTGAGATTCATAGCTATTTTTATTTAATATTCCACCATGATTTTCTATATAATATTGAGGCAAACTTCCAGCTAATGGTAAAATATATCCTAAACTAAAAAAACCTAATTGTGAAAAAGCTTTTACAGATGTAAATAATATAAATAAAATAATAATTTTTTTCATTCTTATATCCATTAATTTATTAATTATAAACATAATTATTTTAATGTCAAATTATAATATATTATCTATATTATTTTTTATTGAATTGTTAATTGAATTGATGCTTTCAAAACAATTTTCTAATCTATAGAATATATATGAATCATTTTTTATAACATTTCTCCTTTTTTCTTCATTATTAAAATCATTAATTTCATTTTTAAATAATTTAGCTGTATTTTCTAATATGCTTGATATATGCTCAACAAATATTAATATATTATGCCTATCTTCAGGTCTATTGTATGTTTTTATAAGATGTATTAACTGTTCTGCTTCTACTATAAATTTTCTATTGCTTTCTATTAATGAGTCAGTGATAGGGGTGCCTTTATATCTTGTTTGATTTTTTTCATATATGATTATGTTGTTTTTTATCATATATGCTTTTAATAGTATTTCATAGAGATATTGAGATGTAGTTTCATTATTGATAGCTTTTTTCATTTGATTTATTATCATAGTATCAATTTCTATAAGCTCACTAATTTTATCAACCAATCCTTTATGAGTTTCTGTTCTTATAATAAAATGATCGAATACCCATACAATTAATAATGCTATTATAATAAAGCCGACTCTTGAAGATGCTGAAATCAATTTTGGCATATATGGAAATGAAGATATTAATGCAGATATTGTACCATATATTTTTTTTAAAAAGTCATTTGCAGATGCTAAAGATAATAGAATGCATATTCCTATAGCTGGAATAATCATTTCATTTGGAATGTACTTAAAAAGAACTGAAAAAATAAATACACCTATAAAATTTCCAAATACATTTATTTTTAAATTAAGCTTCTGCTCTTCATAAAAAGGATAAAGCATTATATATGATAGAATAGGAAGCCAATAACCTCTTATTGCTATTTCTTCTGGTAAAAAATACATAATGGTAAATGATAAGCACATTATGATTCCCATTTTTAAAGAAAATCTGAAATGACATTTATTAATATCGAATTCTTTTTTTAATGTTAAAAATTGCAAATTGAATAATTTTTTTATTTCAAAATCATCTTTTTTGTTTTCAAACATATTCAATAATATATTTTTTAATTTGGATAAAGCATATATCCATTCATAATTGCTTTTCTCGTCGCTTAAGTAGTAATTATCATTAAAATAATTTATAGCATTTATTATACTATTATATTCCTTTTCATTTTTTGATATATCATGCTTTAATAATCTTGCTATTCTTTCTAGAACTTTTGAAAGCATTATAAAATATTCTAAATCACTGTCAGTGAATTTATCAAAATTTTTATATTCTTTATTTATTAAAATATTAACCTCTTCCAAGAATAAAACAAGTTCAAAATGATCAATATTTCTATTATTCATGGTGTTATGTCTTTTTAAGGTATCCATATATATAGCTAAAGTATATTCATTTATTATAGAAAATATATAATCTTTTTTACTCAATGAACAAGTTTTATTATATAATAGAAGTAATTTTTTATTTATTGCTTTCATTCCTCTGTATGCCAAATTATTAGATATTTTATGTTTTGTAAGAAATTTATTTGTAGTGAGGAATATGAATATTACAAGTAAAGACATCAATATAGATTCCATTCTTAAATGTATATTTAATATAGGTATATTGTATGCCTGTAGAAGAACATAAGTAAATCCATATATAAAATAGTTTCTAGGAACAAAATCATCTGAAAGTAAATACACTATAGAAAAAGTCACTATAAAATTTAGAATTATAACTAAAAATATGTTTTGTTCTGCTATTGTTGCTAAAAAGCCTAATAATAGTATTCTTAATGCCAGAGTAGGGAAATTTTCTATTGTAAAACTTTGACGCATTAAGGCACATATAAATATAGCAATTATTCCTATAGATGAGTTTTCTCTTCCATATAGATTTGATGTTATAATTAGTATTAATAATCCTACTAATACACTTGGAGTATAATCTACAACTCTTTTAAGAAATGCTATTAATATTTCTTTTTGTTTTTGATAAAAAAGCTTATTTTTAATAAACATTGAAATTAATTTGTATTTTTTATTATATTTATAATAGAGAACTATATTATAAATAAAAAAATAGTCAATAAAAAATTATATAAATTTTTATTATTGTCGATATTAGAAACAAGTATTGTATTTTTGGAGATCAATTATGCCAGCAGTAATTATAGAACATGAAGAGTATCCTTCTGTAGTTGTAATAGAATATAATAGTATATACAGAAATGAATTACAAAATTTTATACATAATATAAAAATTAAAGATAATAAAGAAGAAGTTTATATAGAGCCTTATTTTAATAAGATAATACATAGTAATAATACAAATATAGGGCTTTTAACTATAGATGGAAGAATTAATGGTTATTATTATATAAATAAAGAGGGTGTTTTAAAATATATATATATGAATTACCCTTATAGAAGAAATGGTTTTGCAAAACTTCTACTCACTCATGCTATTAAGGCTAATCCAAATATACAGTTTGAAAAGAATGCTAATCAGGCTTATACAAGACTTATTAGTTCTCCTATATTTGAAGATATACTCAAAGGTAATTCTTCAGGTGCATTGGATAAGGGTACTGGTGGAATGGATACATTTGAAGACTTAAGCGGTGGCGGAAGCAAAGAAGGGGAGCTTACTCTATTTTAATTTTGAAAAAAATTTTATATGTAAATATTATATTGATTATATTCTTATTAATTTCATGTACTCATAATTCTGTTTCTGTGAGAGAAAAACCTATAATTATAGAAAAAATAAAAGTTTATCATCTTATTAGCATGCATCCTGATATGAATATTACAATTAGTATAGATAAAGATAAAATATATGGTAAGTCTGCCATAAATGATTATTGGGCTAATTGTAAAATAGATGGCGATTTAATTTCTATTTATATGATAAAGACAACGAGGAGAACTGATAGTGTTGAAAAGAGAAGGGTAGAGGGAGATTATATATCTATACTTCAAACGGCATATTCTTATAAAATAGAAGACAATAAACTTTTTATATATACAAGATTCATTGATGAACCTCTTATTTATGAAGAATTAAAATATTAAAAGGCTGCACTTAAATATTGAAGTACAGCCTTTTTATTTTACCTATATATTATACTGGTTATATATCTTATAAATTCGCCTATTACGAATATCATAAATACAAAACCTAAAAATATAAGAGCTTTTAAAGTCCTTTTTTTAGTTTCTTTTTTATTAAACTCTCTTCTAAAAGGATCATTATTATTATCGTATTCCATAATAAACCTATCATACTTTTTTCAGATACTTTTGTGTATCAACTGCAACAGCAGCTATTATGATAGCACCCTTAATTATGTATTGTGTATATGGAGAAATACCAACGAATGCCATACCATAGTTAATAACTTGGAATATTAATACTCCAGATACAATACCTAAAATAGAGCCTATACCTCCAGAGAAAGAAACTCCTCCTACAACGCATGACGCGATAGCATCAAGTTCATAACCATTACCCAAGTTGTTAGTAGCAGAACCAACACGAGCAACCTCTAAAGAACCTGCTATACCATATAAAGCACCAGCCATAGTATAAACTATCATAAGTGTTAAAGGTATATTAACACCACTTACAGCAGCAGCTTCTGGGTTTCCTCCAACGGCAAATATATTTTTACCTAATTTAGTTTTATTCCATATAAACCACATAATCACCGTTATAATTACAGCAAATATTATTAGATATGATATAGTAAAACCACCTAATTTTAAGCCGCCTTGAGCAAGATTAGTAAATCTAGGATCAAGTCCTCCGATAGGCTGAGCACCATAAGGAGGTCTGTCAAAATATGTACTAGTTACACCATAAAGTATAAGCTGCATACCTAAAGTAGCAATAAATGGAGTTACATAAAGTTTAGAAATGATGAAACCATTTATAAGTCCGAATACCATAAGTACAAGCATAACTAAAAGTATAGGCAATATAACAGGAATCATAGGCAAGTCTGGATACATTCTAGTAGGATTTGAAGGAGATTGCAAAAGTGATGCACTTACAACAGCAGCAAGTCCTACAGCTCTACCAGCACCTAAGTCATTACCTTGAGTTACAAGAAGTGTACCAATACCAACAGCTATTATCATACGAGTAGATGCCTGAGCAAATATATTGATAAAGTTGCTTAACCTAAAGAAAGAAGGTTCTTTAATGATAATACCTATAAGTATTACAAGTAATGCTGCAAATATAGCATTGTTTAGTATAAATGATTTGATATTTTTAATGTTTATTTTTTTATTTTCCATAATTATATTTCCTTTAATGCTTGATTAAAATTATAAATATTTAGCAGACAATGCCATAATTTCTTCTTGACTAGTATTTTTAGTTTCTACAATGCCAGCTACTCTTCCATTACTCATAACCATAATTCTATCAGTTATACCGAGTAGTTCAGGCATTTCAGAACTAACTACTATTACAGCTTTACCAACTGTAGCTAAATCTATAATAAGTCTGTATATATCATATTTAGCACCAACATCTATACCTCTAGTAGGCTCATCAAGCATAAGAATATCAGGTTTACTTAAAAGCCATCTTCCTAATATAACTTTTTGCTGATTACCTCCAGATAAAGTTTGTATTGCAGTTTTTTCTGAAGGAGTTTTTACCTGCATACTGTCTATAACCCATTTTGTATCTTCATACATTTTTTTATTATCTAAGAAACCAAATTTATTTATATAATTATCTATATTTGCTATAGTTGAATTAAAATTTATAGATAACATTCCAAATATTCCAGTCTGCCTTCTTTCTTCTGTAACCAAAGCAAAACCATTTTTTATAGCTTTTCTTGTAGATGAATTATTAACTTCTTTATCCATTTTCAAAACATTTCCAGATGATAAAGTTCTCATACCGAAAATACTTTCTAATACTTCAGTTCTTTTAGCTCCTACAAGTCCAGCAATACCAAATACTTCTCCTCTTCTTACATTAAAATTAACTTCTTTAAGTGAAGGCTGATAAAATGCTGTGAAATTTTTTATTTCTAAAATATTTTCTCCAGGAACATTCGTTTTTTCAGGGAAACGATTAGTTAAATCTCTTCCTACCATTTGTTTAATAATAATATCAGTTGTCAATTCTTTGGCAGGGGTAGTATCAACATATTTTCCATCTCTCATTATGGTAACTTCATCAGAAATTTGAAGTATCTCTTCCATTTTATGTGAGATATAAATCATACCTACACCTCTGCTTTGAAGTTTTCTAATTATTTTAAATAATTTAGCAACTTCCTTTTCTGTAAGAGAACTTGTAGGTTCATCTAATACTAATATTTTTGAATTATATGAAACAGCTTTTGCTATTTCTACCATTTGCATTTCTGATACAGATAGTGTAGATACTTTTGTTCTAGGATCTAGTGGTATTTCTAAATCATCAAAAATTGCTTTAGTATCATCATACATTTTCTTTTCATCAACGACAACACCATATTTAGTAGGATATTTTCCTAGCCATATATTATCTTGTATATTTCTTTGGCGAACCTGATTAAGTTCTTGGTGAACCATTGCAACACCATTATTTAAAGCTTGTTTAGGTGAAATAAAGTTAACTTCTTTACCATCTAAAAATATATGACCTTCATCCTTACGGTATATACCAAATAAACATTTCATTAAAGTCGATTTTCCAGCACCATTTTCTCCCATAAGGGCTACTACTTCACCTTCTTTTACAGTGAGCTGCACATTATCTAGTGCTTTAACGCCAGGAAAAGACTTTGAAATACCTTTCATTTCAAGAACTATCTTTTTATTATCCATATATTCAAAACCTTTTTAAAACTAACAGAAAATTATTAAAATATAGGGATATTAAATTATTAATATCCCTATATTATAAAAATTCAATTATTTATTTATAAGCTTCTTCAGCAACATTTACATTATTTTTAGTTATAGGTACATAAGGAACGCGTACAGCTTTAACATCATCTAAAGTCCAAGTAGTACCATCTAGTGGCTCTTTACCAGCAGCAATATTTAAAGTAATGTCTACTAAAGCTTGAGATTGACCAATTGGGTCATTAAGAACAGAACCAACTACAGTTCCTTTTTTGATTTCATTTATCATATCAGGAATAGCATCAACACCTACTATAGGTATGTATTTAGTAGTATCACCTTCTTTATTATATCCTAAAGCTTGTATAGATTGTAAAGCACCTAAAGCCATAGCATCATTATTACAGAAAATATATTCAAGTTTATCTCCATATTTCTGTATCCAAGCATCAACTATATCTTTAGCTTTTGCAGTATCCCACATAGCTGTTTGTTCTTCTAATCTTTCTACTTTGATACCATTATTAGTGATGTATAAAGTAACATGACTAGTTCTAGCTTCAGCATCTGGGTGACCTGGTTCGCCTTTTAATAAAGCATATTGTATAATACCATCGCCGTTTTTATCCCAAGATGGGTTAGCTTGCCAAGTGTCTACAACAACTTGACCTTGCATATCTCCAGACTCTTCAGGTGTAGTACCTACATACCAAGTTTTATCATAGCTAGCCATAGCTTCAGCACTTGGTTGTTTGTTGAAGAATACAACTGGTACATTTTTAGCTTTAGCTTTATCTATAATAGTTTGAGCTGCTTGAGGGTCTACTAAGTTGATAGCTAATGCTTTTGCATCTTTTTGAAGCATAACATCAACTTGGTCATTTTGCTGAGCCTGATTGTTTTGTGAATCATTGATTATTAAATTAGCTTTTCCTTTAATTTTGCTTTCAATGTTTCTTCTGTAGAATGACATAAAATTATCATCATAACGGTAAATTGTTACTCCAATAGTAGGACCATCAGTAGATGCAGATGAAGAAGCTCCGCCACCACAAGATATGGCAAAGATTGAAGACATTACTAACAATGCCCCAACAACGATGAGTGATTTTTTCATATTAGAAAACTCCTTAAATTAATAATATTCTCTTATCTACTAGTATATAAATTTATTTTCTTAAATCAAGTAAAATCACTTTTTATTATTATAAACTATAGATATGTATGTATGTAAATTATTGCTCTATATTTTCTAGATTATCTATAGTAATAGCTTTATATGGAATTTTTACGGCTTTTCTATTATCTAATCTCCAAGGTGTTCCAGATATAGGATTATAGTGTCCATTAAAAAGATTAATTGCTAAATCAGAAATTGCTCTTGCCTGTAAAATTTCATCATTAAGAACAGTTCCTACTATTGCTCCATTTTTTATTTCTTTTATACTTTCATGTGTGCCGTCTATTCCAACTATAGGTATATATTTATTGGAATCACCCTTATTATAACCTAAATTCTGTATAGCAGATAAAGCTCCCAAAGCCATAGAATCATTATTGCAGATAATATATTCTATTTGAGATTCATAATTTTTCATCCAAGAAGACATTATTTCCGATGCTTTCTTTCTATTCCACATAGCAGTTTGTATATTTAATACATCAGTTTCTACTCCGTTATTATTTAAAAATGTTATTACATTTTCACTTCTTATCTCAGCATCTATATGTCCTGGTTCGCCTTTTATTATAACGCATTGAATTTTTCCGTCATTATTTTTATCCAAAGAAGCATTATTAGTCCAATTATTTAATATTATTTCTCCTTGTAAATCTGATACTTCTTTACTTGTTGTACCTACATACCATACTTTATTATAAGAAGACATAACATTGAAATCAGGGGCTTTATTAAATAATATTAATGGTATATTATATGCTTTAGCTTTACTAATAACATTTTCTGCAGCTTCAGGATCTACTAAATTTATTACTAGTACTTTTACACCTTTTGATATATAATCATCTATTTGTTCATTTTGAATAGTTTGATTATTTTTAGAATCTTTTATAATATATTTAGCCTTTCCTGAAATGAATTTTGATATATTATTTTTTATAGAATTGGCAAATAAATCATCTGTTCTGTATACGGTAATACCTATGAAATTATTTTTATAATTTGAACTATTTGAACAAGATATCAATAATAATATTAAAATAACAATTAGAAAATCTTTTTTATTCTTCATAGATATCCTCCTAAAATATTTTCATCTTTATATCTTATAATATAATTATTATTTGTAAACTTTATTTTTAAAATAAAAACTATATATAGTTCCTAGTATAAAAAATAAATTTAAAATATCATAATACATATATACTATTAACGCATATATGTACTATGATAATAATTTTTTATTTATAAGCTTCTGTAGATTCGTCTATGTTTTCTAATGTTATTGATCTGTAAGGTACTCTTACTGCTTTTGAATCATCTAATTGATAAGTTGTTCCTTCAGTTACATTTTTTCCATTTGCAACATTAATAAGCATATCAACAACAGCTTTTGCCTGATCTTTAGGGCTTTGTAAAACAGTTCCAACTACAGTACCTTTTTTTATTTCTTCAATGATTTCTGGAATAGCATCAACTCCCACTATAGGTATAAATTGATTGCTGTCGCCTATATTATACCCTCGTTTTTGAATAGATTTTAAAGCTCCCAAAGCCATAGCATCATTATTAGAAAATATAAACTCTATATTATCGCCATATTTTTCTATCCAAGAATCTGTAACTGTTTGAGCTTGAAGTATATCCCAATTTGCTGTTTGCTCATCTAATGGTTCAATATCAATCCCATTATCGAACAATACTATTTTTATTCTTTCTGTTCTAGCTTCGGCATCAGGGTGACCTGATTCTCCTTTTAATAGAACATATTGTATTTTTCCATCGCCATTTTTATCCCAAGCAGGGTTTGATGTCCAAGCTTTAACTACTATATCGCCTTGTATATTTCCTGATTCTTCACTTAAAGTTCCTACATACCATGCTTTATCGTATAGCATCATATCTTCTTTACTAGGCTCTTTGTTAAAGAATATTACTGGTATTCCTGAAGGTTTTATTTTATTTATCATAAAGCTTGCTGATGCAGGGTCAACTAAATTAATAGCTAAAGCATTAACTTGTCTTTGTATGGCAGCATCTACCTGATCATTTTGCTTTACCTGATCATTTTCAGAATCATTCATTATAAATTTTGCCTTTCCATTTAGCATAGTTTCGATATTTCTTCTCATAAATGAAATAAAGTTATCATCATATCTATAAATAGTGATTCCAACTTCTATTTTATCATTTGATTTTGAAGTGTTGCCACAACTTACCATTAATAATATAAATAATAAAAATACTAGAAAAATAATTCCTGATCTATTCATAAAAAACTCCAATTTTTTATATAGCTATATTTTAGTTTATTAAAAAAAGATATATAAGTCAAATGAAATTATTAAAAAATATATTTTATTTATATATTTTTACGGCTGTTTCTAAATTAGATCTTGTTACTGGTATATATGGTATTGTAATATATTTATTATTGTAGAAACTGAGATGCGTGCCATCTAAAGGAGATTTTCCATTTATTAAATTTTTGGATACAGATGATAATATTTCAGCTTGAGTAGAAGGATTTTGCAATACAGTTGCAAATATACCGTAATTTTCTATCTCTTTTAAACATTCTGGAATTCCGTCTATTCCTATTATTGGAATATAATTTAACATTCTACTGCTGTTATTATAATTAAATTTTCTCAATGCATCTAATGCTCCCAATGCCAAATAATCATTATTGCATATTACATATTCTATCTTTGATCCGTGTTTATACATTAATGTTTCCATAGCATTTGAAGCTGAGTTTCTTCCTGTAGCAGAAATTTCTGATAATATATGCAGCTTTATATTATTAGAAGCTATATACTTCTTCATATATTCAGTTCTATTTATAGTGTCATCATCATTTAAATCGCCTTTTATTATAACAGCTTGTATTTTTCCGTCTTGATTTTTATCCCAATTAAGTCTTTTCTTCCAGCTTTCTGTTATTACTCTTCCCTGAGCATTTCCAGCCTCTTCGCTTTTACCACCTACATACCAAACTTTATCATAACTGTTCATAGCTTCTAAATTAGGTTCTCTATTGAAAAATATAATAGGCTTATTTTGTATACTTATTTTATCTATAATATTTTGTGCTTGTGATTTGTCTACCAAATTTATAGCTAATATATTAACATTTTTCTTTAAAAACATTTCTATTTGAGCATTTTGAGTCGCCTGACTATTATATGAATCAGCCGTTAATAATGAATAACTTCTATTGATATTTTTTTCTATATATTGTTTTAGATATTTTATATACTCGTCATCATATCTATAAAATGCCATGCCTATACTTGATGATTTTCTTTGAGAGTATAAAAGTACAGAAAATAATAATAATAATATAAATATTTTTTTCATTAATAGTCTCCTAATAAATTAATTATATTTAATGAGATTTTATTATCAAGTGATTTATTATTAAATTTTATATTCTTTTTTATAATTTTTATTATAAAATATAATACTAATATAAATATAACTATTATATGAGATATTACACTTATATAATTTGATATAGTAAAATATTTTGGAACTTCCCATTTTACTTCTTTAAAACTTAAAAATTTATTTAATTTGTGAGTATCATTAGTATCAAATCCGCTGAATTGAGGTAAATCTTTATTAAAGAAAATTAAACTTCTAGGATCTGTAAAATTATATTTGCCATTAACTATCTTGTACGGCGAACCCTCTTCTTTAGGTTTAAAAGTTTCTAATTTATATCCATATATTGATTCATAAGGAAGTTTTGAAGTATTTAATTCATAACTTCCATTAGTAAAATCAATCATATTAGCTATTTCTAATTTATTATTTATATATGAAACTTTATATTTATCATGATTATTTTTTATTGATTTAAAAACATCATTATCAAAATCGATATTTGTTTTTATATATCTTTCATTGAGTGTTTGTATATTTATAAATCTATGATAATAAAATATTACACTTATAATTGTAACAAACAGTATAATTATATTTTTTTTATTAGTAATGAATTTATTAAAGATTAGTGAATAAATCATTATGATAGGTATTATTAATGTGCTTGCTATTCTAAGATGAATATTTACAGATCTTAATTTTGGAAATAAAGATCGTATAATTCCATTTGCAAAAAATATATCGCAGTATAGATAAATAAATATAATCATAAATATAATATTGAATTTATATTTATTAATAAAATCTTTTTTTTCTGTTTTAGATGAATTTAATATATAATAAAATATCATAAAAAATAATAAAATAATTAACATTATAGGCAATCCAATATCATATTCCCATATAAGATTAAATGTATCTTTTGAGAAACTTAAACATACTTGTAAAGGATAAAATAAAGTACTTGAAATATTTCTTAAAATTAAGTTAGGGTTATTTGAATGAAGTCCTTCATATCCTCTGTCTATTAAACCTCCAAAATATACAGATTGTATAAATTTTGAAATTGACAAAATAATTCCTAAAAGAAATGAAAATACAATAGATGTACATTGTATAATAAATTTTTTATTAGGCTTAAATAATAAAGCAGCAATACCCAATAATGTAAAGCAAGTATAGAAAAATATTGTCTGCATAGAACCGCCGAATATCATTATAGAAAATAATAAAGCATTTATCAGTACTCTTATGAAATAATTAAATCTGTCGCTGAATGAAATATATACTATTAAAGCTGTAAGAGGATGATATAAAAAAGCCCAGTGTCCTATCATTATATGCTGTATATAATATCCTGTAAAAGAAAATAGTATTGCTGACATTAATGATATTTCAAAATTTAATTTTAGAATTTCTTTGTTGAAATAATAATATGATATAAAACCAATAATAGAAAACAAGAATAGACAAAGTAAATAAGCTTTCCAAAAAGGCATTAAATATCTTAAAAAATAGAATACAGAAAATTGATCATACTGCGGATTAGGATATGATATTAATCCAGCACCGAATAATGGAGAAGCAAATTCTATATTAAAAATACCATTATTTTCAGCATAAGTTAGTAAGGAATATGATCTTGTTAATATCATACTTATATCTTCCCCTACTAATGGATAATTAAAATTTACTATAAATATATTTGTAAATGCTGAAAATAAAGAAGCTGCTATTAATAATAGTTTTTCATGTTTTATTTTTATTTTAAAAAAACTAAAATTAAAGTCATTAACTATCATCAATACATAAAATGATATAATAAAAAATATTTCTATATAGTTTAATTGCACTTTATAAAAAAGAGTATTAATTATTATCAATAATAAAAAAGATAAATATAATAATATAATTCTTTTTTTTATGTTTTTTATATAGAAAATTATAGTTAATAAAACTGATAAATAGCATATCATCATTGATATTATATATACTTCATCTTTTAGGCTTAATATATATTCTGCTTCATATTCTTTTTTTGTATCTAATTTTTCTGATGAAATAATTTTTATTTTTGGATTTCCTTTTTTGCTTGGTATTATTTCTTTTATATAGTTCGGAAGTGTTTTTTCGTTTAGAAATATGTAGAATAAATCACTATGTCTGAATATTTTATCTGTTGTACTTATATGTGATGAATATTCATATATTTTATCGTTTTCTTCATTAATTTTTTCTTCTATGAAATTATATTTTAAAATAGTTTTTCTAGGAATATTTCCTAAGATACTTAGAGATAATATAAAACTAACTGATAGTATAAATATCACAATAAATACAATTAATTTTTTCATTTTACACCTAATTATCGTTTGCTTTTTGTTTTTAATATTATATATTAAATTATAATAAATTACTATATTAAACTAATATGATATAAAGATTAATAATGGATTTTAATACTATGAATAAAGTAGAAGTAAAGATAAATAATGAATCGAATATTAATTATGATATTTTAGTTCAGAAAGGATTATTAAAAGAAACTGGCAATCTTGTGAAGAATATATTGAGAGGAAAGAGAGCTTTAATAGTTACAGATGATATAGTAAATAAACTTTATACAGATATAGTGAAAGAAAGTTTAGAAAAAGAGAATATTATCACTTCAGTATGCGTTCTTCCGAACGGAGAGTCAAATAAAAATATAGAAAGTGTTAATAATATATTTTCTTCGTTGGCAGAAAATGAATTAAGTCGCAAAGATATAATAGTGGCATTGGGAGGCGGAGTAATAGGGGATATGGCAGGTTATGCCGCTGCTGTTTGGATGAGAGGCATTGATTTTGTGCAGATTCCTACTACATTGCTTGCTTGTGCTGATTCTTCTGTAGGCGGAAAAACTGGAATTAATATAAAAGAAGGTAAAAATTTAGTAGGAGCTTTTCATAGTCCTAAACTGGTTATAATAGATAGCGATACTTTATTAAGCTTACCAAAGAGGGAGTTTAATGAAGGAATGGCTGAAGTTATAAAGCATGCATTTTTATTTGATGAAAAACTTTTAAAACTTATAGAGAATCACTGTTTCAATAATGCTGAATTGGATATGGACTATGTATTAAAGAGAAACTGCGAATTAAAATCTCATATTGTAGAAATAGATTATAAAGAACAAAAAGAAAGAATGTTTTTAAACTTTGGTCATACGATAGGACATAGTGTGGAGAATGCTGCTGGTTATGGAGTACTGCTTCATGGGGAGGCTGTTGCAATAGGTATGATTTTTGCTATAGAGTATGGTATTAGAAAAGGTATCACTAAAGATAAAAATATATTAGAAAGAGCTAAAAATATATTAAGTAAATTCTCTCTTCCAATATCGATACCTGATAACATAAATTTAAAAGACTCAATTAAACTCGATAAAAAAAGAAGCGATGATAAAATCAATTTCGTATTTTTAGAATCTATTGGAAAACCTTATATTGACAAAGTGAGTATGGAGGATATTTTATAAATTTACTTTTAGTACTTACATTTTATATATGAGGCATTAACTTTTTATAAGCTAATGCCTCTTTTGTTTTTTAGGATGTGTTTTTTAACTTATGCTTTTGTTAAGGTTTCGCCCAAAGATATACATTCATTAACGGCACTATCATCAGGAGTAAGATTAGCTATCAGTCCGTCTTTCACTAAAGAAGCTCCAGAACTGCTTACATCTTCCTGCCATATTCTCATCCATTCGCCATCACCCCAATCATAAGAACCGAATAAAGCAATTTTCTTGTTTGCAAGTTTATCTTTAATGGAGTCGTAAAAAGGCTGAAATTCAGATTCTTCAAGAACTTCTGCCCCCATAGCAGGACATCCCAATGCCAATTTTGAATAATTATCTATATCTGATACATTGAATGAAGATACACTGAAAAGCTCTGCACTTCCTCCAGCATTTTCAATGCCCTTTTGTACATTCTGTGCCATAATCTCAGTATTGCCTGTACCACTCCAATATATTACTGCTATTTTATCACTCATTTTTATTTCCTCCTAAAATTAATTATGAATATATCTTTTGTAATCGTCCATTATTTCCAATATGCCCTTACCATTTAAAAAAGTATTTACATAAAAAATTCTGCATTCATTATATCTATTGAATATTTCTATAGCTTCATTCTTATTATGATATACTTTCCAATATCCAGCATGCAGGCTATTTTTACCGTAATTATTTATAAAGCCGTATATGTCCACAAGAGGATATCCCAAAAATATACCGATTTCATGAGGAAAATTCTTACTATTTTGCATTCTATCTTTTAAGAATTTAATGCATTTATATATGTTTTTTTCTTTATATCCATAATTTCCCAAAAAATCAAATACATCATCATTCAAAATATATTTTCCAAGTTTCTCCCTATCATAAACATACACTATAACCCTATTATCATAGTCTTTTATTATAGATACATTAATGTTACGGTTGTTTAATATTCTATTGTATACTGTTATTTTCTTGTAAACCTCCTCCTTATCACTATATTGATATGTAAATATATTAGCTATCTTTATACCTGACAGAGCAGGGGCACAGTGATTAATAATTAACTCATCAAAACTATATTCTTTCATTGTTAGAATATTCTAACATATATTTTAGAATTGTCAATACTTTTGTTAGTATATTCTAACTTTTTTATAAAAAAAATTATATACATAAATTAAAAGATTTGATTTTTTTTATTATTTGTTATAATATATATATCAATAATTTTTTAGACTTTTACAATTTAGACTTTATATATTCACTTTAAAACTTTTTATATTAATCTTTTACCTATAAAGAATTTTAATTTATTTTTAATAAAGGAGTTTATTATGGCAGAAAAGCAAATACTGAATTTTGAAGCCGAAACCAAGCAAATATTAAATTTAATGGTGCATTCTATATACACTCATAAAGAAATATTTTTAAGAGAACTCATATCAAATGCAAGCGATGCTTTAGATAAAGCTAGATTTGAGTCTATAACAAATACAGATAAATACACAGATATAGATAATTTAAGAATAAAAATAGAAGTTGATGAACAGAATAAAGTATTAACTATAAAAGATAACGGAATCGGTATGACTAGAGAAGATGTTATCAATAATATAGGTTCTATTGCTAGAAGCGGTACAAAAGCATTTTTAGAGAGAATACAGAAGGATAAAAATGCATCAAAAGAAAGCGGTATAGATTTGATAGGACAGTTTGGAGTAGGATTTTACTCTGCATTTATGGTAGCTGATAATATTATAATAGAAACAAAGCATGTTGATAGTGAAAAGGGTGTCCGTTGGGAAAGTAATGGAGACGGTTCTTATTCTATAGAAGATATTGATAGACAGGATAGAGGAACTACCATAATTTTAAAATTAAAAGGAAAAGATGATAAATTAGAAGAAGACGGTTTCGTTGATGATGATTATTGCAATAGATATACTTTAGAGAGTTTAATACATAAATATTCTAATTATGTTCATTATCCTATTATTATGGATATGCCTATACCTAAAAAAGAAGAGAATGAAGTTCAGCAGTATGAAGAGAAAACTATCAACTCTATGATAAGTATATGGCAAAAATCAAAAAGCGATGTTAAGTCTGAAGAGTATAATGAATTTTATAAAGAGCATTTTCATGATTATGCTGATCCTTTTGAGGTTATACATACAAAGGCTGAAGGTACTATAGAATATACAGCACTTTTATTCATTCCTTCAAAAGCTCCTTTCAATTTCTTGCATCCTGATTTTGAAAGAGGACTTGAACTTTATTCAAGAAATGTATTTATAATGAGTAAGTGTAAGGATTTGCTTCCTGAATATTTGAAATTTGTGAGAGGATTAGTTGATTCTCCTGATTTCTCTTTAAACATTTCAAGAGAAATTTTACAGCACAGCACACAATTAAAAAGAATAGCTTCCAATGTTGAAAAGAAAGTTTTAGATACTTTAGAAAATATACTTAAAAATGACAGAAAGAGATATGAGAAATTCTTCAAAGAGTTTGGAGAATCTATAAAAATGGGTATATATTCAGATTTCAGCAAAAAAGATAAATTAGCTAATTTGTTATTATTCCAATCTTCAAATACTGCTGATGATGAATATACTACTTTATCAGAATATAAATCAAGAATGAAAGAGGGGCAGGAGTTCATATATTATGCTGCTGCTAAAGATAAATCCGCTATAGAAAAACTTCCTCATATGGAAGGTATGAAGGATAAAGGTTATGAGGTTCTTTATTTTACTGACAGAGTAGATGAGTTTATGGTTAGTATGATGAGAGAGTTTGATGGTACTAAACTTCATTCTATACTTCAGGCTGATAATAAAGATTCTGAAAATAAAGATGAGAGTAAGGATTCAGCAAATAAAGATATTCTTAATGCTATAAAAGAAGTATTGGGAGAAAATAAAGTTGCTGAGGTTAGAGAAACTACAAGACTTAAAGAAAGTGTAGTTTGTTTGTCTAATAAAGAAGATTCTA
>NZ_JARHYI010000086.1 GCF_029258575.1 Brachyspira sp.
AACATTTTCATTTATTTATTAAAGAATGTCAATTTCGCTTTAATACTCCAAAAGTTGAAAAACAATTAGAAATAGTATATAATTTAGCAAAGAAGGAGCTTTTTTAGTTATCTAGGACAGCCCCTTATAATCAATATGATTAAATAAACATCCGCCACAAATACCAGTATATTTACACAAAGGCTTTATTCTATAAGGAGATGCTTCTATTATTTCATTCACAGATGCATAAGAAAATTTTTTACTTTCTTTTGTTATTGTAATATACAATACATCATCTTCAACAGTATGGGGAATAAATACGACTTTCCCATTTTCATCTTTTGTAATTCCGTATCCGCCGTAAGCGGTATCTATCATTTTTACTTTCATATATATAAATAAAAAACCATTCGCTCATAAAATATATCAAATAAACTTAATATACAATCTTAATTTTAATAAGTTCATCAAATAAAAAATCATTCGCTTATAAAATATATCAAATAAACTTAATATACGCTCATAATTTTTTATAGGTTAATAAATAAAAAACCATTCGCTCATAAAATATATCAAATAAACTTAATATACGCTCATAATTTTTTATAGGTTAATAAATAAAAAATTATTCGCTTATAAAATATAACAAATAAACTTAATATACAATCTTAATTTTAATAAGTTCATCAAATAAAAAACCATTCGCTTATAAAATATATCAAATAAACTTAATATACGCTCATAATTTTTTATAGGTTAATAAATAAAAAACCATTCGCTCATAAAATATAACAAATAAACTTAATATACAATCTTAATTTTAATAAAAAATTATATACAAAAAAATAAACAATTAAAAATAATCAGAAAAATAAACCTGCTCTTTAGGTATAAGAGATTCCAATAAATTTATTCCCTTTATACTGGCTTCTATTCTTCCTATCTTGTATAGATAAGAAGGCGTTTTATAACTCATAAGCATAGTAGTAAGTGTTTGAATATCCATCTTTATAATATATCTATCCTTACCATTTCTTTTATATTCTTTATTAAGTCTTTTACAAATAGTATTTTTATTCTCGTCCCAATAAAGCAAAAAACTGCCGTTATTCCATTTAGCCATATTATCTTTGATTATCAAATTAATTTTTTTGTTTTTAGGTTTTCTTGCAAAAGGATAATCATTGATAAATGCCTTAACATCTGTAATTCTAGCCATTATATAAGGTCTTATAGTTTCTTTTATCTCACTATCCTCAAGTAAAAATGCCATAGGTTCATTAGTATAATTATAGCCATGAACTTTATCAACCATAGAAAAATGAGCAGATATATAATTCCAAAGTCCAAGTCTTGCTTCTAAATTAAGATAAACCATTTCTTTTATATGAAAAATATCATTCTCTATAACATAAACTAAAAAACCTTTAGCCTCATCTTTTTCATCATAATATATAGCAACTATAGTATCATCAACTTCCCATCTCCAATACTCTTCCCATTCCAAATCGCCTCTCAATAAAGAACCATGTCGCATATAAGAAAATTTATTATATAATTCTTTAAGTTCATTACTGTCAATAGCAACTCTATCTACCCTGCCCTTATTGGCAATAGTTTTAGGAAGCTGAGTATCTTTAATATCAAAACTCATCTTATCAGAAATAATTTCCCAGCCCTTTCTTCTATAGAACGGTATTGAATATGGATATAATACTGATATAGTTTGACCTTCTTTCTTCATATTTTCAATACTTTTTATCATTAAATCATTCATAAGACCAAGATTTGAATATTCAGGATAAGTGGCAACACCTGTAACTCCAGCCATTTTATATATAACACCATGTATATTCATTTTCATAGGATAAACTGCTATTTGAGAAGCAAGCTTTTCCCCATCAAACCAACCTAGAACTTTGGCTTTACTTAATACTGCAGATTTAGCCTGCTTAATTTCATCAGCATCATAACCCAGATTGATAAGTTCATTATTACTAACTTGAAATGCATATCTTAATAAATTATTAAAATCATCTAAATCTTTTAATGTTAAATATCTTATTTTAAATTTATCTTTCTTTTTTTTTATTATATCATATTTAGAATCTTCTTTATTATGATGAACACTCATAAAATTTCACCCATATTTACATAATATACAATAATATAATAAAAATATTGATAATTGTCAATTTTAATTATTATAAGAATTTTCTATATTAGCCATAAATAATTCATCGGAAGGAAGCACCAAATTATCAATATCATCTTCTTTACCATTACATAATTTGAAAAAATCGCAAAACTCACAATGTCTACCCATCTTTTTATCGAAAGCCCTATCATACCTTATATCATCAACTATCTCATCAAACCACTCTCTTAAATAATTAATAGACTCAGAAGTAAACTCTATAGTATCAAATTTATCATCTTCAAAATGATAATAAGAACCGCTTGTAACCTTGCATTTCATTCCATCTAATATACAAGCATATAATTTCAACTGTATTGTTTTTCTATCTCTCTCTTCATTATCTTCGCCCACATCATAATATTTTGTAGTTTTATAATCCACAATCTGTAATGTACCATCAGCAGATAAATCTATTCTGTCTATTCTTCCAAATAAAATATAATCCCTAACCCTATTCTCCATATAGCTTTCTATCTTATATGGTACTTTCTGACCAAATGAATTAAAGAAATTAGAAAGCATATAAAGACCTCTTTCTCCCAATTCTTTTTCTTCATCTCTGCTATTAAAAAAAGCTCTTATTCCGCTTCTTTTCCATACATTTCTAAATATATTATATAGATTTTCTAAAGTTCTATCCTCTGCTCTTTGTTCATAAAATTCTTTGCAGGTCAAATGAATGGCATTACCAAATATAAAATAAACATTTACACTTCTTTTTTGCTTTTTAAAAGGCTTTTCTATATAAGTATATCTATATTTTCTAGGGCAAAGCAAATATGTAGAAAGGCTGTATTCACTGAATCTTTGTAATTTCTTTGCTTCCATAAAACTATCTTCTAAAAAAATATTTTCACAAATTGATTATATATTATTTAAAAGAAAATATAATCAATTTGTACTTTCTGTACTTTCTATATTATTAGTGTATTTATTTAATAATGCCTGTATATCTCTGTCTGAAGTAAGATCAATAGCCTTTTTACCTTCAATATCAGTTATATTGGCATCAGCCTTATTTCTCAAAATTATTTCAACTGCTCTATAACTATCTGAAGCAGAAGCAAAATGCAAAGCAGTCCAACCATCATCATCTTGCAAATTTACATTAGCATTATATTTTAACAAAATAGCTATAACAGATACTTGATTATTCATAGCAGCCCACATTAAAGGAGAAGTTCCTGTATTATCTCCAACATTAACCATATCAGTAGAAGAATTTTTTGATGCTTCTAATATAGCAGAAACCACATTATGATATCCTTTAGCAGATGCAATATGTATAGCCATAGCATCATCTATAGTATCTTTTGCCATAATATCAGCACCATAATTTATAAGTATAGTTACCAAGTCAGAATATCCATAATAAGAAGCTAGCAAAAGAGGTGTTTGTCCATCTGCATACCATTTATTTTCTCCATCCATTAATATAGTATCCACTGGTAAAATAGGATCCATATTGATTTTTTTATTCGATAATAATTCTTTTACTATTGCTACATTATTGGCTTTAACCGCTATATGCAAAGCTGACCAGCCCTCTCCATTAACAGCATTGACATCTGCACCTTGAGATATCAATTCTCTTACCTTAATTATATCTCCGCTCTCTATTGAACTAAAAAATATATCATTGCCATTTGTAATTTCTTGCGAATGCAAAACTAAAGTCAATAAAAATAAAAGAAAAGAAATATATATTTTTTTCATAAATTATATTATCCTCATAATAAATAATATTATTATAAATTATAGTACAAAAATTCAAAATATACAACAATTTATATGATAATTTTTATATAATATAGTTGCTATATTGACTTATATAAATTAATATTATATCATAAGGAGTATGATGGATAATGAACAAGCAACAAGCAACAAGCAACAAGCAACAAGCAACAAGCAACAAGCAACAAGCAACAAGCAACAAGCAACAAGCAACAAGCAACAAGCAACAAGCAACAAGCA
>NZ_JARHYI010000087.1 GCF_029258575.1 Brachyspira sp.
TTTATAATATAAGGATTTTTATGGATTTAGAAAAAAAGTTGGAAGAATTTTATGCTGATGTAAGAATGCCTATGGAACAGGCTGAAGCAACTAAAAATTTTAATTCAATAACTATTTGGGGATATTCATTCGCTTACAAAATGAATGATATAATTAAATGCTACTGTGCCATAGAAGAAGATAATCAAAAATTAAAAGACAGATATAAACATTTATTAAAAATATATTATTATAATGAACATAAGAAAAAAGATTACAGAGAAAGTTTTGTACTTCCTCATTTAATATTATTTGGGAATTTAGAAGAAGCATTACAAAATATAAATTACAGCACCTATAAATCACATATATGCAGAATAATGTCTTTTCAAATGCCTATACATAAAGTATTTGAATCATTAAATCAGTATTTCAATAAAGAGCTCACTGAATATGTTAATAAATATATAGATATAATAAATTCAGAAAATGCTGAAACAACATTTAAAAATATGGACAGAGATGCAGTTATACCTCTATTTGCATTATGTGCTATGGCAAATACTGAAGAATCAAATAAATATATAGATATTATTATTAAAGCATTAGACTATATGCCGAATAAACTTGATGCTTTAAATGTTATTGCCCCTATTATAAATAAACATAAATCATTAAGAGATAAGTTTGAAGAAATATTAAATAATGATGAAACTTTGATTATAGATATTAATACTGAGTTCGGAAACTATTTTTACAGAGTGGCTTTTTCAGATAAAGATAAAATTATTGATAAAACATATAAAGAGCTTGATTTTCCAAATTATTTTTCATTTATTGCTAAATATTTTGATAATTACTTCTATATAAATATATTACATAATTTCAAAAAACTTTATTTAAATGATAAAGAGGGTTTTTATAAATTATATAATCTTTTAAAATCAGAAAATTATATAACAAGAAAAAATATAAAAATCATATTTATATTATTCAGTGCAGTTTTGTTGGAGCATAATGACAATAACTTTGATTTAGAAACATTTAAATTATGCTGTCAAATAATCCCTAGTATAATTTTAAAATGCCTGAAAAAAGAAGACAGTCAAGATGTTAATAAAATATCTAATAATATAAAAAATTTAGAAGATGTATTTAATAAAGATAAAAACAAGGCATTTAATGATTTAATAGAGTATTTTACAGGAAAAAAATCCTCAAATAACTGCTACAGATTCAGAGCAACATACCCTGAAATTAATTTAAATACAGATATGATGTATGTATTTGCATTATTTAATTTTGAAGATTTATGCGAAGAAACAAAATCATTAAAAAAATTCTCTATAGATGTATTAAAACATTTAACTATACAGCTTGGCATTAGAAAATATATAGAAACTCAATATGCTATAACTTCAAAAACATTCAGAGAAATTGCTGATTCGCTTATAAATAATGAAGAATTAAATATAACATTAAAAGAAATTCTTCTTTCATATTATTATGATTATGGTAATTACTATATGCCACCTCCATCATTATATAATAGTTTAACAGATGAAAAAGATAATATAAAAACTTTAAAAGATTTATTAATAGAAAATTACAAAGAGGAATTAAAAAATATATTAGATGATAAAAACTTTATTAAGAAAGAATTAAGCAATGAGAAACTGGCTATTTTAGATATATTGAAATGGGCATATAATCCTAATTTCAATTATAATAATTTTGATTTAGTTTATACAGTTCTTGAAAGCAGTAAAAAAATAGAAGTTAAAAGAGCATGTTTAAAAATCATATCTGATAATGAGGATATAACAAGAGAATATGTTGAAAAAACTATTGATAAAGTGAAAGCTGCTGATTTAAAAGGAGCTTTAAAAACTATACTTAAAAATTGGAATTTAAAAAAATACGGTGATAAATTCAATAATACTGATGAAGCAATTGAATTTATTAATACATACTATAATACAAGCTATGAAAACAGTATTAAATTTTTAGAGAATATAAAATTTGATAAAGTATTATACAAAAATGGAAATGAGGCAGATGAAAGAATTATTAAATATATTTTCATTGAGTATATGAATTTAACAGAACCTGCAAGACTTAAAGACTGCGATATGCTTGCTGATTTATTAGAAATTAACTCTTTTCAAAAAGTATTAAGCGATGTATTTAATTATTGGAAAGAAAGCAATTATGATAATAAAGAAAAAAATATTTTGATGCCTTATTGTATATATTCTGATAATTCAAAAATCGATGCTGTATATTCATTAATAAAAGAATTTGCCAAGGGATCAAGAACTATATTAGGAGCATTCATTGTAAAATGTATTGCATTAAATGGAAAAAACTATGCTTTAATATTAGTTGATAATCTAACAAGAAAAGCACCTACAGCAAAAATCAAAGAAACTGCAAATGAAACTATGAAAAATGCAGCAGAGATTTTAGATATTTCTACCGATGAACTTTCTGATATAATCATTCCTGATTTTGGTTTTGACAGAAAAGGAAATAAAGTTTTAAGTTATGGAGGAGAGGCAAACAGAACATTTACATTAAATATCAATAATAATTTAGAATTGACAATTAATGATGATGAAAAAAATAAAATCATAAAATCACTTCCAGCAGCAAACAGCAAAGACGATAAGACAATGGCAGATTCAGTAAAAAAAGAATTTACATCTCTAAAAAAAGAAATAAAAACTTTGATACAATCTCAAAAAATAAGACTTCAAAGAGTTTTTATGAATGGCAGAAAATGGAATTACGAAAGTTTTAAGAATGTATTTGTTAATAATAGTATTATGAATATATTTGCTTTGAAATTAATTTGGGGCGTTTATGATGATAATAATAAATTAATTGAAAGTTTCAGATATATGGAAGACGGCACTTTCAATACTGCAGATGAGGAAGAATATAAACTTGAAAATACAAATAAAAAAAATATCACTTTAGTTCACCCTATTGAATTAGATGAAAATACTTTAAATAAATGGAAACAGCAATTAACAGATTATGAAATTAATCAGCCTATAGAACAGCTCAATTTCAAATATGAAACTATAGAAGAAAAATATATTCAAGATGATGAGATAAATGCATTTGAAGGAATAACTGTTAAAGCTGGAACTTTAATGTCATTTTCAAATAAATATGATTTGGCTAGAGGAGAAACAGAAGACGGAGGAAGCTACAGCGAATATATTTTAAAAGACAGCTATTTAAAAATTTCAGCACATATTACATTTGACTATATGTATTTTGGAATCAATCCCGATGAAAATATCAATTTAAATAATATTATTTTCTATGATGAAAGTGATGAGCTTCAGCCCGTAAAAACAAATCCTTTAAAGCTGAATAAAAGATTCGTTAATTCTTTCTATAGTATAATAAAAAATAGTATATAAAGAATAATCAAAATAGTCTTTATTAATTTTTATTATAAAATGAACAAACAATTATAAATAATTATTATATTATTTTTAATGTATTTTTTATAATATCATAGAAGATATATAAAATTTAAGAAGATTTTCATATAAAAATATAACCACAAATTATGATAGAATCACAAAATAATAATGGCAATACTGAAAATTTGAATATTAATTATCAAAAATAGTTAAAAAAACATATAATACTTTTTTACATTTTTTAGTTTTATATATAAATTGTAATATTATTGTAAATAATAAATCTAATAAAATATTTTTACTTTTAATTATTTACTTTAAAATTATTTATGATATAACTTTACAAATAAAAAATATCATTAAGCGGAGAGGTTTTATGAAGAAATTGAAAACTATTTATTATATTGCTATTATGTCATTAATATTGACAGCATTAACAGGAGTAAATATGTTTGCAGCTGTAAATATTGATAAAACAACCCCAATCGGTGAAAACACTTCAAGAAATAATTATGAAGCAATAACAGTAACTTTTAATCAGCAGATGACCGCTTTGCAGACTATAAAAGAAGTTACTAATAAATATTTTAATTTCAATATAGATGTTAAAGGTAAATGCAGATGGCTTTCTGTTAATACTTTAGCATTTTATCCTGATGAGCCTTTACCTGATAATACAAAAATAGAAGTTACACTCAAAAAAGGAATAAAAAGTGAGCTTACAGGCGATATATTAGAAAATGATTATACTTGGACTTTTAATACTTTAAGACCTATAATGGAAAAAACTTCTCCCTATGACATGCAAAGCGATGTGTCTACGAATATAAGCATAGTTATTTATTATAATATGCCTATATATCTTGAAACTGCAAAATATAATATACAATTAATATCAAGCAGCAATCGCAGCAAGATAGATTTTGATATAAGATATGCTAGAACAGAAGATTTAAGAGAATGGGAAATCAATTCATACAAATTAGAACAGGTATTAGTTTTAACTCCTAAAAATAAATTCAATATGAATGATACTATAGAAGTAGTGATTGATTCGGGGCTTAACGGTGTTAATGGAAATTTAGGTACTGCAGAAACTGTTAGTTTTTCTTTCTCTACGCATGACAGCTTTTATTTTAAAGGTGATAGTGAGCAGACAGTAACAGCCTCATATTCTCCAGAAGCTCCTAAAATAGAATTCAGTACAAGGGTTGAATGGGCTGATTTGATGAGAAATATTGAAATTACTCCTGCAATTCAGCTTCCTACAGAAGAAGAACTTTATGAAAATTCTTGGGCTGAAAAAAACTTCTCTCTTTATCAATTAAGATTCAATCCTAATGTTACATATAATATAAAAATTAACGGAAGTCTTAAAGATATTTACGGACAGACTTTAGGAAAAGAATTAAATCTTACTTTAAATGTAACAGATTATAATCCTTCAGTTTCTATACCTTCTGGAATGGGAGTTATAGAATCTTATGAAAATGTTAAACTTCCTATAAAGGTAATGAATCCGAATGTTATTAATATAGAGAGTAGATTCGTTTCTAAAGATGATATTATTCCTTTTTTATTTGTTAATGAAGAAGTTTACAGATATGATAATAGTACAGAGTTTAAAAATTACACAAATCAGTATAAGCATTTATTAGGTTATGATAATAAATCAGAATATACACCTAATATTAAAAGAAATAGATATTTAACAACAGCATTATATTTAACAAACTATATGCAGGGAAAGCAATATGGTTTATTAAATATAAGTTTTAATACTAAAACGGGCTATCAAAGTGAATATGATTATGAAGCAGAATCTCAAATACAAATTACATCTATGGGTGTAACAGGCAAATTCTCAGGCGATTCAAATACCATATTTGTAACAGATTTAAAAACTGGAATGCCTGTTGCAGATGCTCAAGTAGAAATAAGAGATGACTTTAACAGAGTTTTAGAAAAGACAACTACTGATGAAAACGGAATAGCCACTACTAAAGGATTTAGAAGTTTAGGAATAAAAAGATCAAGCAGATGGGACTCTCCAAGACAATGGGCAATAGTTACAAAAGGCGATGATGTATCTTTCATAAACAGCGATTGGGGAACAGGTGTTTCACCTTGGAGAATGGATATAAGTTATGATTATTCTCCTGATGATAAAGATTATAACGGATCAATGTTTACAGAAAGAGGTATTTATAAGCCAGGAGAAGAAGTACATATAAAAGGTGCTATAAGAGAAAATAAAATTGGAAATTGGCAAATACCTAATGATTTAAAAAATGGCTCTTTTATAATAAATAATTCAAGAGGAGAAGAAATATATAAAGGAACAATTACTTTAAATGAATTTGGTTCTTATTTAATAGATTTCACTTTGCCAGAAGATGCTCCTACAGGATATTACAGTGTAAATGCAGAATTTAAAAGCGAATCAAATAATGAAAGTCAGGAAAATAGCCCATACAGTTTATCTCAAAGTTTCAGAGTAGAAGAATTCAAACCTTTAGAATATGAAAGCAGACTTTGGGTTGAAGATAAAAATTATTATTTAAGCGACACTATGTATATTAAAATGTCTGGCTGGTATTTATTCGGTGAGCCTATGATATCTAATCAGGTTAATTACAATATATCTATGAATGAAACTTTCTTCACTCCACCTAATAATACAGGATTCCGATTCACAAAATTAAGCTGGTTTGAAGATAAATATTACAATAATTATTATTCTATGATAGCAAATGGAACAGCTTCATTAGATGAAAATGGAGAATATTCTTATGAACCTAAAATAGATGCAAGCCGTTCAATACATGCTGCTTATGTTACTATAGAGGCAACTGTAGAAGGACAGGATTCTCAAAAAGTAAGCACAACTAAAAATGTATTAGTTCATGGAAGCGATTATTATATAGGTATAAAAAGACAGGGATATTTCTTGGATACTGATAAGCCTACTCAATTGGAATTCATTGCAGTTGATCCTGAAGGAAACAGACTCGAAGGAAAAAAAATAGAAGTTCAGGTAATAAGAAGACATTGGGAATCTGTAAAGAAAGCCATAACAGGTGGAAGATTTGAATGGCAATCAAAACAGATTGATGATGTTATTGAAACTACTACAATTACAACAGATAAAGAACCAGCTACATATAGTTTCACTCCTACAGATTCAGGACTTTACATAATATCGGCAAGAGCAAAAGACTCCAAAAACAGAGAAGTTGCTTCAGATGAATATATGTATGTTATAGGTAAAGATTATGCTCCTTGGGCAATGTTTGATGATGATTTGCTTGAACTTATAACAGAAAAAGATGAATACAAGCCTTATGAAACTGCTAAAATAATGGTGAAATCTCCTTATGAGAGTGCCACTGCTTTAGTTACAGTTGAAAGAGAGTATGTAATAGATTCTTATGTTACAAATATAGAAGGTTCTACTGCTTTAATAGAAATACCTATAAAACCTGAATATTTGCCTAATATTTATGTTGGTGTTTCATTAGTTAAGGGCAGAGTTGAAAATGAAAGCTATACTAATTATAATACCGATGAGGGTAAGCCTTCATTTAAAATAGGTTATGCAGGACTTTCTGTATCTCCTCGTGAAAAAGAACTTAATGTAAAAATAACAAAATCTGCTGACAGTTTGGAGCCTCGCGATGATATGACTGTTGATTTATATGTTGAAACAAAAGAAAGCAAGCCTATGGAAACAGAGATTATGCTAAGTGTAGTTGATGTAGGAGTATTAAATTTAATAGGTTATAAAACTCCTAACTGGTTCAATACTTTCTACGGACAAAGACCTTTAAGCGTATCAAGTGCCGACAGTAGAATACACTTAATAGGACAAAGAAATTACGGAGAGAAAGGAGATACACCAGGTGGCGACGGTATGAGAGTTAATAATATAATGGCTAGAGCTGAAGCTATGGGAATGGATGTATTTAGCATAAGAAAAAAATTCCTAACTACAGCATTCTATCAAGGCAGAGTAAAAACAGATGCTAATGGTAAAGCTACTGTAACATTCAATTTACCTGATAATATTACATCATTTAGAATAATGGCTTCTGCTATAAATCAAGACGGTTATTTCGGTGCTTCTGATGATGTTGTTGTTGTTAAGAAAAATATTATGCTTCTTCCTACTATTCCTGAATTTGCTTATATTGAAGATAAATTCAAAGCTGGAAGTACAGTATACAATTATTCTGATAAAGATTTAGAAATAGAAGTTCAGGCAGTTTCTTCTAATGCTATTATAGAAAATGCTACGCAGAAAATAACTATTCCTAAAGGTGGAAATGCTGATGTAAGATTTGATATTACAGCTACAAACAAAGGAGAGGCTAAAGTTACAATATTTGCTAAAGGAGGAGAGTACACTGACGCTATTGAAAAAACATTCAAAGTTAATGTACCTATGACTACAGAATCAGTTGCATTATTCTCAAGCACTACAAATAACAATACAGATTTAATGCTTAAGATTCCTAATATATCTGAAGCGTACAAAGGTGCAGGAGATTTAGAAGTGTATATATCTCCTAGTGCATTCAGTGAACTTACAGGAGGTATAAATTATCTTATAAATTATCCTTATCTTTGTTTGGAACAGCAGTTATCAAGAATCTATCCTATAATAACAAGTAAAAGATTATTGGTAGATATGAAACTTACAGATATACCTGAAGAAAATTTAGATAAAACAGTTCAGGATTTCTTAAAAATGATGCCTACTTATCAGAGTGCAGATGGAGGATTCTCTTACTGGTCTAGCAAAACTTGGATATCTCCATGGCTTACTGCTTATGCTGCTGATGCTATGATTAAGGCAAAAAAAGAAGAATACACAGTTGATGAAAACTCTTTAAAATTAGCATTAGAATATATAAATAATTATGCTAAGAGCAGAGAGGCTGAAAAACCTAGCTTCTGGAATGATGAATATATTAATCTTTCATCTATAGCATATATTGCTGCAGTTCTTTCTGAAGGTGGATATAATGCTGATGATGTAAAAACTATAATAGACAGAATATATCCTCAAGTTAATAACATACCTTTCTACGGACAGGTTCAATTAATGAGGGCTATGTATTATAATAAATATGACAATAAGGCATTTACTGAAGTTAGACAGTATATACTTAATACTATAAAAGAGGATCCTAACACCGCACATTATGAGCTTGAGGCTAGATATTCTAATCTTTATTGGATACACTCTTCATCAGTAAGAGATACATCTATAGCTTTATACGCTTTAATAGAAACAGGTTATGACAATGCTATAAATGAAAAAGTTGTTCGTTGGTTGGTACAGTCAAGAAAAAATGGTAGATATTTAAATACTCAGGATAATGTATCAGTATTTGCTGCTATGAATATGTACTTCAAAAAATATGAAAATGTTAAGCCTAATTTCAAAGCAGAGTTTATATATCAGGGAAAAACTTTACTTGAAGAAACATTTACTGCAAGAACTCAGCCTAGCCTAACAAAAAAATATGCTTTAGATGAGTTTATGAATGAGAGATTAAGTAATGCAAATACTAGAAGTGCATTAGCTAATATAAAACGCAATGGGGACGGAAGACTTTATTATGGTGTAAGACTTACTTATGCCCCTCGTGATTTAGCAGTTAATAGAGATGCTGGAATAAAAGTTGAAAGAAGATACGAAACTAAAGACGGCAAAGTATTGGATCTCACTAAAGATAAATTCAAACAGGGCGAGGAATATGTTGTTGTAGTGAAAGTTACTGCTCCTTATGAAAGACATTTCGTTGTAGTTGATACTCCTGTGGCTGCAGGTATGAGAATATTAAACTCTTCATTTGCTACAGAAAGCAGCGAAGTTAAAAACATAACTGGCAATACAGGAAAATCTGCTTGGTGGTGGGGCGGATTCAATCATACTGAAAATTACAATGACAAAATATTATTATTTGCTGATATGCTTAGCGACGGTGAACATGAGTACAGATATGTAGTTCGTGCTGTTACTCCTGGTGAATATTTGCTTCCTGCTACTAAAGCTGAAGAGATGTATAACCCTGAAGTATTCGGTTATGACGGACAGCATAAAATTGTTATAGAGGCTAAATAAGCTAAATAATAAAGTTAAAATAATTTTATTACATTAAATAATTAAAGGCGGTATCTTTTTATAAGGTATCGCTTTTTTTATATTTGCCATAAAATTTATTTGTATTTATAATACTTATATGAAAAAAATACATTTAGATATAATAAATTTTTTATTTTCTAAAAATAGAGAATTAATTACTAATAAAGAAAACATTTTAAATCTTTTATTAGAAAATTATGAAAGTCTTATTCATTATTTAAAAGAATATAAATTAAGTAAATCTCCAAGGATTAATATATTTAAACTAATTAATATAGAAGAAGTAGAACGTAAAAATTCTACAATATTATATGAATTACTGAAAATAAATATTAATAATGAAAATGTACAATTCAATTTTATGAACTCTTTTTTACAATATATTTTTAAAAAAGATATTATAAATGATAGTGATGAAACATTTGAAATAGAAAAAGAGTATAGTCCAAAAGGAACTCAAAAATCTATAGATTTGTATATTCATAATAGAAATTTTTCTGTTATTATTGAAAACAAAATTAACAGCGGAGATAATGGAGATAATCAGTTATTAAATTATATCAATTATATAAAAAATGAAATAACTCATAATAATATTTATGTTATATATTTGACTAGAGGCGGTTATTTACCTTCAGAAAATAGTTTACCAACAAAAGAAAGAATAGAATTAAAAAATAAATTTATTAATATATCACATAGAAATATTGCTGAGTGGCTACAATATCTTATCTATGAAAATGAAAATTGTCATTTTATACATATGAAAGAATATGATAATTTGAAATCTGCAATAGTTCAAATTATAGAAGAAGAGGAATATTTAAGTTCAAGCAGCGAAGAGGATACTTTTATGCAAGATAAATTAAAAGAATTATTACAAAGCAATGATGCATATAATAATATTAGTACTCCTGAAGAAGCACAGGAATATATTGATTTGATTGAAAGTACAATAGAAATATTAAGACACAAAAAAACTGATAATATGCAAGATTATATATATTATATTAAAAAAGTGTCTGATATTTTGATAGAAGATAAAAAATATAAATTTGAAATAGAAGATTCTGATACTATAAAAGATAATTTATTTAATAAAAATTTCTCTCACACAATATATAAAAAATCGGATAAAATAGAAGATTTGTATATTATTTTAGTACTTAAATATAATCATATAAGTGTAGGATTTGATACAGGAGGAATTAAGAAAAGAGAATTAGGAAATATAATAGAAAAAATAAAAAACTATAAAATAGAATGGCTTAATAGAAATGATAATGAAGGTATATGGTATGATATAGATATAAATAATGAAAGTGCTGAAGATACAGCTTCTAAAATGAAAGAATTATATGAGGCATTAAAAAATATAAAATAATTAGGTATTAAATATGAATAATAAATTATTGCAGAAAATATTAGAAAACAATAAAAATTATGAAAAAATATCATCTATAGAAGATATAGATAATTTTATTGATATATTAGAAAATACAAAAGAAGTTCTTCTTAAAAAAAGACGGGAATTAGTAAAAAAAGATGTACAGAATCATATTGATTTTTCTAAGGAGATTGATAAATTAATAAAATCTAAAAATGAACATTTTAATTTTAAAGAAGAAAATACTTTATTAGATGAGATTTATGACAAGATAGAAGGGGCTATAATATATTGTGATGTAAATGATTTTACTATTTATATAAGTATTGGTCAAGGAGAAGAATATATATATATTTGTATTTACTCTAAAAATGCAAAACTAATAAATAAATTAAAAAGTATATATTTAGATAATGAATTGTCTTTCCTTGATGGAAATGATGCTCATTACATATGGGGACCTATTGTACAAAACGATGCAGAAGAAACAGCAAATAGAATGCTTACTATATTTAATGTAGTAAATAAAATTAAATAGTTGTTATAATTAAACCATTAAGAAAAAGCATCCCCACCCAAGCGTTTTTGAAATTTATTATCTCATAAAAACACAATATAATTAAATTAATGTTACAAATACTTTTTAACAATATATTTTTTGTGAAAAATAAAATATTTTTTAGAAAAATCTATTTTATACAACACATCAAAATATAAAATGTACTTGTTTTTATATACAAAATGTTATAAAATACTTATATAGCTTACATAATCATAATTTAATTAATATAAATATTGAGGTGTACATGAAAAATAAATTATTAATATTTATAATTGCTTCTTTAACATTAATTTCTATTAATAATTCAATATCATTCATATTTTTCTTCTTTATGTTGGCTTTTCTTATTATAATAGTATCATGTTCAACATTATCAAATATATATAATTATCAGCATTTTTATTTAATTAATAAGAATAAAGAATATTTAAATATATTAATCTTGAATGATGAACATGAATATGGAAGTATATATTATTCAGATAAAAACAATAACAAAATAGAATATAAAATAAAAAAATTAAATAAATTAGACGGCTATTTCAAAGCAGAATCCCCTGACGGAAAAAAATTAAATGGTTTTCTTCCAAATAGAAATAGCGGATTTGAAGGACGTTTAAACAACGAAAATATTTATTTCGAATATCCATCATCATATATGTCAGAAACAAATATAATACAATATACATATTCAAATAGTATTGGAAAGGCAAAAATTAATTATAAAATTTATTTATTTTTATTGAATAATCCAAATAATGTAAGTTCTATAAATAAAATTAATGCAAGTATAAATAAAGAATATGGTATAACAGAAACAACAGACTATAAAGATCAGAAAGATCTATATAAGACTATAGAAAAAAGTTTGAATAAAAAAATACAAAATAATTTTCATAAATTAGAAACTTTAATTTCTAATGAACAAAAAGTATATAACATTACAGTATCTATACCCAATATAAATCTATTAAATAATGGTTTGATATCAATATCAAGTAATAAAATATTGAATAATGCCACATATTCTCTAAATACTGGAGAAATTATAAAAATAACTGATATAATAGCAGATACAAATAAATGTTTAAGTCTTATAAAATATAAAATGAAAAATCATTATAATAATGATTACTATGATAACATAGATGAAAATAAAAATGATAATATGGCAAATCTTAAGTTAGAAAACAGTTATTTCTATTTAACTCCTAAAGGAATTATTTTTAATTGGCTTTTAGAATATAGAGATGATATAATTGATGAATATATTAAATATAGTAGTATATTTATTGAAGCAAAAGAACTTGAAGATGTTATAAGCAATAAATATAAAAATATCTTTGATTGATAAATAATATATTTAAAATTAATTATTAAAATTTTCTTTTTAATACTATAGCCTTATGAGGACATAATTCCTGACAGCAATAACATGATATACAATGTTTGTAATAATATTCAGGCGGAGAATTTTTTCCCTTCTTGTCAAAATTAAGTGCCAAAGGAGTAACAGGACAAACCTTAACACAAACACCGCATTTCACACATTTATTTTTTTCTATAACAGGTTTAGGTATAATAGTAGCAAAAAGTCTTTTTATGATAGGAAATTTGCTTAACTTCATTAAACTTCTTCCTACACCTATTCCCTTATGAGGCTTTTTAAAATCTGTTACCTTTACAGCATCTATACCATCGCCAAGAACTTCTATTTTATCTTTATTTGAAAAACCATGTTTAAATCCCATTTTTAAAGTAGGTATTGTATTATAATCGAATGATATTATTTGAGAAGCTACATAATCAACTGCTACAGCATCAGATGATACTATCAAGGCATTAACTTTTTTAGGACTGCCGTTTCTAGGTCCATTTCCTTCCATGGCTAATATTCCATCCATTATATAAAGTTTAGGATTCACTAGTTTATTCAAATCAAGAAGCATAGTAGAAAAATCTTCAAAATCAGGCAATTTCAAATGATATTCAGCCTTTCTAAAACCAGGTATGCATCCAAATTGATTTTTAACAGCACCAGTCATAGTTGTAAGAGCATGCGATTTTAATTTCGGAAGACTTATTATTACATCAGCTTCCTGAATAGGTTTGGATATAGTGAAACTTTTCTCCTGTACTCCATTTTCATAAGTAACTCCTACAGGCTCTTCAAAATCAGCATATTGAACATTCATTTTATTTGCTATTTCATCTATACCGGCCTTTAATGCTACACTGCTTCCCTTTCCTATTCCTGGCGAATCTCCATAAGAAATATTTTTAGTTATCTCCTGAAGTATAGATACAACCGCTTCAAATACTACAGGGTGAGTAGTTACAGATCTATCTGCAGTTTCGGCAGCTAGTAAATTGGGCTTTAATAATACCTTATCATTTTCTTTTACAAATAAATCTATTCCACCTATCAAATCTATAGCTTTTTTTATAGAGTATTTAACCTCTTCAAAATCATAATTTTCACATTTTATTACAGCAACTTTACTCATATATAATAATAACCTTAAATTAAAACTATATTTATATTATATAAAAAATTAAATTAATTGTAAATAGAGTTGTTATTATTTTCCACTCCGAACAGTATTATTAATCATTACAGATAGTAATATTATTCTTTATACAATAATAAAAGTATTATAAAGCGTTCAAATGATAAAAAACAATTCAAAAAATAAAGTTTATGAATTATCATTCTTATAATATTTATATCTGTTTTCTTTATAGCGTATAGATACATCTTTATTAAATATAGTAAATCTTATATAATTATATTTATATTTCACTTTGCTATAATATTTTTTTATTGTGTCGGATTCTATAAAAACAATAAATTCTTTGGAAAAATATTTATTATAATCTTCTTTATTAATATTATTTACAGTTTTATTTAAAGTATTTTTTATAATATCAAAAATTTTTCTCTCATCATCAGTAATAAAATTTTTAGTTCTAAAAGCCAAAAATACCTCGCCTTCAATATATTTAGCAAATGATAAAGACTTACTTTCCCAAAAATTATATTTAGTGTAAAACTCTTCTAATAATTCTAAATATTTTCTTATATTAAGAACTAATTTTTTTATATTCTCAGCTGTATTTTCTGTAGATTGTCCTGCTCTTTTTACATAATGATAATTTGTATTATATTCAAAACTAATATTTTTAACATACATCAAAAGCTCATGAGAAAATATTCCGTCTTCACCAGGATGTATATTAAGCGGGTATCTTAAATATTTATAATTATCCAATATAGATTTTTTTATAAACATAGACCAAGTAGGAAGTGCTGAATGATATTCTTTATTAACCCTTTTATCTAAATTCCAAAAAGTACTCAATACCACTAAATCACTATTATTTGTTTTGGCATTATTATAAAAAACTTCTATAAAATCATTATCTATATAATCATCACTATCCATACAAAATAAGTATTCGCCTCTTGCTTTATCTATTCCATCATTTCTAGCAGCAGATACTCCTGAATTTTTTTTATCTATTATTATTATTCTGCTATCTTTATAAGTATACTCTTTTAATATTTCGAGAGAATCATCAGTAGAACCATCATTAATGCATATTATTTCTAAATCTTTATATGTTTGATTAATTACACTATCCAAACAAGTCCTCAAATATTTTGAAACATTATAAACAGGTATTACTATACTAATCATAATTTTCCTCTATAAAAACTTAAAAATATATTATAATTTTTAATTGATTTTATAATTATATTTTAATTAATGATTTTTTAAAGTGTATTTATAAAAAAAGAGATACCAAAAAATCAGTATCCCTTTTAAAAATATACTTTTTATAAATATTAATTACTTTCGTTTATATATGAGAGTAAGCTTTCATACTGCACTTTCATATTATCTGGAGTTTTAGGATCATCTAAAAGTTTTTCCAAATATTTTTTAGGCTCATCTTTCTCGCCTGCAAGAACCATGGTAACAGCTTTATAATAATGTGCTACATAAACTTCTTCAGATTTAGGATAATCCTTTATAATAGTATCAAAATATTCATTAGCCTTTTTATAATCATTTCTCTGAGCTTTCATTAAAGCAAAACCAAGTAAATATTTAGGCATTTTTTCTTTTGATATAGCATTTTTCTCCATCAAAGCATCATATATTTTTTGAGATTCCTCTTCATTACCAGATTCCATATATAAATCTAATTTTTCTAAACTAGGTTCTTTACTAGACAATACAACATTGATTTTATCCAATTTTTCTATAGCATTTTTCATATATGGAACAAATTTCGCACCCTCAACATATCCGCCTACATTTTCTAATACTAATCCATCAGCATTTATAAAAAGTATTGTAGGAAATCCCTGAACTCCATATTTTTTAGCTAAATCAGCACCTTCCTGAGAAGTTTCTGGATTGATTTTCACAGATACCATTTTTTTAGCAACATCTATCACATCTTTATGAGCATAAGTATTTTTATCCAATTCCTTACACCAAGTACACCAGTCAGTATAGACATCTATCATTATAGGTACATTCTTTTCTTTAGCTTTTTTCATTGCAGTGGCTAAATCTTTTTCCCATTTTATTTCAGCATTGGCATCACTGCAAGAAATAATAGATGAAAATATTATTACAAAAATTATTAATATATTTTTATTCATAATGTCTCCTTTTTTAATACGAAATATTATAAAATATTTTTATAATAAAACAATATATCTTAATCATAATTAGATTTAAAATAATTTATAAAATCCAAATACTCAGATTTCATTTCTTCAGGAATTTTATTAGTAAGGCTTTCTATATATTTTATACCCTCATTAGTTTGACCATTATTGATTACCATATCGAGAGCCTTATAATAATGTGCTATATAAACCTCATTATAATTACTATATTTGTTTATTATATCTTCAAAATATTTCATACCCTCATCTATTCTATTATTATCCAATAATAATAAAGCAATACTTGATATATATTTAGGTATGTTATCTTCAGATATTTTATTTTCTTTTATCAATTCATTATACATATTTAAAGATTCATTATCATAACCAGATTCAAGATAAATATTTAATTTTTCTATACTAGCATTATCATCTTTAAATATTTCCTTAATTCTTTTTTCTCTCTCTGCAATACTGCTCATTTCATTTATCAATTCATTATTATCAATATAACCTACTAATTTTTTCACAACAAATCCATCGCTGTTAATAAAAAGCATAGTAGGATATCCCAATATATTATATTTCTTTTGTATATCTTTTCCATTGAACGCTTTTTCAGGATTAAATTTTAATGCCACAAAATTATTAATCTTATCAATAACATTTTTATCAGCAAATGTAGTTTTATCCATCTCTTTACATATTCCGCACCAATCTGTATATAGCTCCATGATTATTATTTTATTTTCCAATTTAGACCTTTCTATTGCCTTATCAAAATCATTTTCCCAATTTATTTTTTCATTATTTGAACATGAAATAAAGAAAATAAAACTAAATATGATAATATATAATTGATTCATCTATATGCCTTAAAATCTAATATAATATACAAATAAAAACAGAGAAATCTAGATTAATAAACAATACCGCCGCATAAAGTTATATCATCATCATAGCATACACAAGACTGACCTTTAGCTATAATACCCGTAGGCTCTAAAAATTTTATATTAATAGTATTCTCATCTATAGGCATAACTCTAGCCATAGTACCCTTATGAGCACTTCTAGTTTTAACTAAAGCCTCAAATTCTCTTTCTATAGGTTCAGCTATCCAATTAACATTATGTATTTTTACATCATTTACAAAAGTATAATTTTTGTTTCCAACATAAACTGTATTCGTATTGCTGTCTAATGATACAATAAATAAAGGCTCCTTATATGCTATACCTAATCCCTTTCTCTGACCAACTGTATAATGCCATATTCCTCTATGATGTCCTAGAATTTCATTGGTATCTATATTTATTATATCCCCTTCTTTATCTCCATCAAATAATCTATGATATTCTCCAGCAAAAAAATCCTGACTTTCACTTTTTTCAGCAACTTCTAAATTATATTCTCTTGCAATTTTTCTTGTATCTTCTTTGGTATTCTCATACATTGGGAAAAGTATTTTTGATAATTGTTTTTGAGTTAATCTATATAAAAAATAAGACTGATCTTTTATCAAATTTTTTCCTCTTAACAAAAGATGTCTATTTGATTTTTCATCATATTTTATACCAGCATAATGCCCTGTAGCAAATTTATCAAATTCTAATCCCTGTTTTTCTATAGCTTCAAATAATGCTTCAAATTTTATATGGCTATTACACATTATACAAGGATTAGGAGTTAATCCATTCTTATAAGAATTGGTAACATAATCTATAACCTTTTTTTGAAACATTTCACTTACATCAAAAGCATAATAATCAATTCCTATATCAGCAGCATATTTTTTACACTCTTCTACAATTTTTTCCTGATAAGGACTATAACATGAACCGCTTAAAGGTGCTCTTTTATCTCCATTCCAAAGAAGCATAGTAACACCGAATACCTCATTTCCTTGTTCTTTTAAAAGTTTTGCCGTAGTAGTAGAATCCACTCCTGCACTCATTCCAACTGCTATTTTTTGCATACTATTAACCTCTTTAATATCTTATTATATTTTTTCAGCAGAACTCTTATTTATCCAACCTCTGAAATTTCCTTTTACATAATACCAATTATCATATTCTTCAATCACTCTTAATTTCCTTCCCTCATTTATCTCAGAAATAACTTTTGATTTTATACTGCTTCCACTATATAAATTGGCATTTTCTATAGTAACAATATAATCTGAACTTATATTATTATTTAATAACATTGTAGGTACTAAAAAAATTAAAGATAATATCAACAAAAATTTATTAAGCTTTCTTTTTTTTAGCAATAATACTATTAATGATGTAAAAAATATTAAAAACAATATTAAAGATATATACATCATAATAATAATAGAAGAATCATGATCATTATTTCCCGTCAATGAATTTATCATAACTTTTATTTCTTTATCAAAAGGAGATATATTCAAAGATTTTTCATAATAAAGAACAGCATATCCATTACTTCCAATGGCAGCATAAGAAGAAGCTAAATTATAATACAAATCCTTTGATACAAAATTTGATGATAAAATATCTCTATATAAATAATTAGCCTCTAAATATTTTCCATCATTATAAAGTTTATTGGCACTTTCAAATAAATTATTTAATCTCTCAAAATCAGTATTTACTTCGCTATATAAAAAATATGACTGAAATAAAAGAAATATTATAATTAATTTTTTCATATAAATACTTACCTGTATTATGTAAATTTATTTTCTTACCTTTAATTCTTTTATATATTTTACCAATTCTATAGATCTTGTATGATAATCTTCATTACTAGATGATTCTCCAGAATATAATTCAAATCTGCATTTATCAATTATGCTTTTTATTTCATCGGCATGTTCTTTGTCCATATAATCATTTAATTTATTATCATCTTTTATATGAAATTTATCTTTTAAAGTTGTTAATAAAATATTCTCTATAGATTTACAATATTCTTTTCTATTATTAGAATTATAATATTCTATAATATCATCAATTCTGCTATCTTTATTATTTTTAGCCAATGAAAATTTGATACTATTTATTTTTTTATAATTAAAAATTAATACACATACTATAATCAATATCAATATATAAAAATAAACTATTTTGATATTAAGTATTTTAAAATATTTATCTTCTTTTAAAGTGGTATCTCTTATAGATATAGTATTTATTTCTTCTCCATTATTATTAACAAATGAATTATCATTAATTTTAGTTCCAGATATAGTTAAATTAATAGGCATAGAATATAAATTTGTATAAGCTTTATCATTAGGAGAAAAATAACAGAAATTTATATTTGAAATAATAGAATTACCTTCTGCTTTTGCCACTAAAATATATTCTTTAGTTTTTTTACTTATCATTTTATTATCATCAAACCAATTAGTTTCATATGTTTTTGGCTGATATACAGAAAAATAATTTGTAATATCATCATTAATTGAAGGCATTGTTATTATAGATGTATTACCTTCACCTAAAACTTCCATAGTTATTAAAAGCTCTTCACCTACTGCAATATTCGTTTTATTAGCCTTTGTACTAAAAATAAAATCTCCAACTCCCCCAGAAAAATTTTCAAAACCTTTTTTATCTGGAAGCGGAAGAACTTTTACAGAAAAACTCTCCTCTCCATATTGAACCCTATCATAAAACATTCCATCTTTTTCAAATACGAATGGAGTAGTTAATATATTTTTCGAGCCTTCTTTTACAGGATAAAGCACTTCTCTTTTTAATGGTATAGAACTCACTCGCTTTCCGTCTATTATTTCTGTAAAAGAATTATAATCAGAAGAATCAGAATATGAAATAAAATCTGTTCTGTCTGGTATTTTAGAAAAACCAAGAACTGTAACAGGTATATGAGAATATGCTTTTTGATTTATATATATAGGTTCATATAAATATACTTCTTTTTTATTGATACTATTATCAATATATATATCATCAGCATAATTCATAAAATCCTCAAATTTATTTCCGCTTGGAGTATAATTATTACTATTTTTGGCAGGAGAATCCACAACTTCTATTTCTACAGGATTTGATATATATGTTCTATTATTAATTTTTATTGTTATTTTATCAAAAGTATATTTTCCTTCCGTATTAGCTACATAGGTAAAATTATATGTTTTAATGGATTTGAATGTACCTGAAGAATACATCATATTTATTGATTGAGATGTTCCTCTAAGTATAAGTCCGTCTATATCATCTATTAAAACTCTTCCAGAACTGTTATCTATAGTAACTGAAACAGTAAACACATCCCCTACACCTACTTTTGTATCTGATATTTTTGCATTGATACTAGTTTGAGAAAATAAAGGCAAATAGAAAATGAATACTGCCATTAATACAACTCTAAAAAAAATATTACCAATCCTTATCAATTCTGCCTCCGCCGTAATATTGATCTCCATTATCTTTATCTTTTCTATACTGTCTTAAAGATTCCAATAATCTATCTATATCTGATTTTTGATTCTGATCATCATTTCCATTTTGATTGTTGTTTCCATCATTATTCTGATCATTATTATTCTGATTATTTTGATCATTATTATTCTGATTGTTTTGATCATTATTGTTTTGATTATTTTGATCATTATCATTCTGATTATTTTGATCATTATTATTCTGATTATTTTGATTATTATCATTATCAGAACCGCCATTATTATTATCGCTTTTTCCGTCCTGATTCTGATCTTCATTTTTCTGAGTGCTTGGACCTGTATTATTATTTTGTTTCTGTTCTTCTAATTTTTTTTGTGCATATTCCAATGCTCTTTTTGAATTTTCATCTTCAGGAGTATTAACTAAAGATTCAACCAATTCATCTATTGCCCCCTGATAATCCTGAGCTTCAATTTTTGTTATTCCAGAATTATAATGTATAGCACTTTTCATTTCTCTACTTGTTTTTTCTGTAACATTTTTTTTAGCCATATCAAATAATTGAATAGCACTATTCATATCGCCTACAGATGACATCGTAGTAGCCATATTATAAAATATTTCTGGAGAATTAGGAAGTTTACTTAAAGCCTTTTCATACAAACTTATAGCTCCGTCATAATTGCCTTTCTTTATAAGTCTATTAGCCCTATCAACATCTAATTTTGCTGTAAATTCATTTAATGAAAAAGCATATATATTATGAATCGGCATAATACTAATAAATAATATCATAATTAATAAATTGTATTTTTTCATATTTAATAATTCCTAATTTCAGATTTCCTATTCATTATTTTTTCTTTTATTATTTTTTCTTTTATTGTTTCTCTTATTTTAATTTGAGTCAATATATTAAATAAACTTGCTATAAATATCAAAGATACAGATATAGCTAAAAATATTTGAAATCTTTCTTTATAACTTCTATTATTTCTAACAGCAGAAACACTATCCATATTCTGCTTCATATCATTAAATATATTTTCCAATGACATATTTTCTGCAATATAGCTTTTTCCTCCAGTTGAATCTGCTATCAATTTTAATGTATTATCATTTCTCTTTGAAATAACAGTTTTCTCTCTTACCCCCAAATCTGTACTAATGCTTGCCCCAGCAGGAGTTCCAACACCTATAGTATATACGCTTATATTCATATCCTTTAATTCTTTTAATATCACATCAAAATATCCACCATGATCTTCTCCGTCAGTTATTAATATTATAGATTTTCTGCTTGCCGTATTAACATTAAAAGTATTTTTTGAAGTAACCAAAGCATCAGCTATTCTAGTGCCTTGCAAAGTAACTGATTTAGTTCTCAGATTATCTAATATATATGTAAATGTTTCCATATCCTGTGTGAATGGAGAAGCGATAAAACTTGTTCCTGCAAAACCAACTAATGCTACAGATAAATTATCCGTGTTTTTTACGAATTTTTCTATTTCTAATTTAGCCCTTTCTAGTCTTGAAGGCCATACATCATCAGCATCCATAGACCTTGATAAATCTAATGCTATAGTTATCATATAATTATCAGTTTTAATTTTCTGTTCTATTATACCCCATTTAGGCTGCATCAAGGCAAATATAAGACATGCTGATGCAAGTATCATAAATATTATAGAAAAAACTCTCAAATTAGATATTCTTTTATAATTTTTATCATTTTGAAAATTTAAATTTTTAGTAAATATAGATAATACTTTACGAACCTTTTTCCTTGATATAATAAACAATACTATAAGAAAAGGAATAAATATATAAAAAACAATAAATTTAAAATCACCAAAAATCATAACTATCCGCTTATATAAAATATTTGTATATTATACCTATAATTAGTATAATATCAATATCTAAAACTTTCATGATAAAACCATATAAAACTATTATATATAAAAAATTAATTTATAAAATATATTGTTGCCATAGCAATAGCTTTTTCATTATATATATAATATCCTAATAATATAAATAATAAATATAGATAAGGATATCATACAATAATGAAGAGAAGAATAATAAAAATAGATGAAGATAAATGCACAGGCTGCGGTGTATGCATACCTGATTGTCCTGAAGGTGCTTTGCAAATAATAGACGGAAAAGCAAGACTTATAAGCGATTTGTTTTGTGACGGACTTGGGGCTTGCATAAAGGCATGCCCTGAAAATGCTATGGAAATAGAAGAAAGAGAAGCTGAAGAGTACAATGAAAGCAAAGTAATGGTAAATATAGTTAAAGGTGGATTAAATGTTATAAAAGCACATCTCAAACATTTAAAAGATCATGGAGAAGATAAACTTTTTAATGAAGCTATGAAATATTTAAAAGATAATAATATGGAGGTGCCTGATATGGAAGAAAGTAAATCATGTGGATGTACTGGAAGCATGCCAAAGGATATGAGAAATCAATTTAGAATAGAAAATAATAACAATAATATTCAAATGAATTCAGAATTAAGAAATTGGCCTATACAATTAAAGTTAGTTAATCCCAATGCTAATTATTTTGATAATGCTGATTTATTAATAGCTGCCGATTGTATTCCTTTCTCTTATCCAAATTTTCATTCAAGATTTTTAAAAAATAAAACTCTTTTGATGTTCTGCCCTAAATTGGATATTGATATTAACGGATATATAGAAAAATTAACTAACATATTCTCAAATAAAAATATTAATTCTATATCCATAGTTAGAATGGAAGTTCCATGCTGTGGAGGTGTTGAAATGATAGTGCAGAAAGCTCTTGAAATGGCTAATAAAAATATTATCATTAAAGAATATATAATTTCAATAGATGGAAATATAATTTAATAATTTTTATATATACTTGAATTTTTATAAATATATGGTATATTAAAACTTTATGAGACATATATTTATTTTTTATACAGAATTGTTCAATTGATAATTTCAAAGAATACCTTTATCTCTAAATATAGAGGCGGGTATTCTTTTTTTATAAAAAATATGAAGGTTAAAATAATGTTTTTAGAAGATAATATCATAATAAATAATATAAAAATATCAGATGATAAATATTTGCTTAGAGTAAAATCAAAAGAAAGCTATAAACATTCAAAAGCTGGACAGTTTTTCATGCTTAAAAGCAGTACATATTTGAGAAGACCTATAAGTCTACATTATATTGATAATAATATATTGGAATTTTATTATCAAGTAAAAGGAGAAGGAACTAAATATCTATCGAATTTAAAAGAAAATGATATTATTAATATTCAAGGACCATTAGGAAATGGATTTGATACCAATATACAAAATAAAAAAATCTTAATAGTAGCAGGCGGAATGGGTACTGCCCCTATTAAACTATTAATAGAAAAACTTTATGAAAATGATTCAAACAATTCTATTACATTAATAATGGGTGGTGCTAATGAAACTGCTATAAAGATAATAAAAAGATTTGATACAAGTAATATTGATTTATATATAACTACAGATGATGGCTCTGTAGGAGATAAATGTA
>NZ_JARHYI010000103.1 GCF_029258575.1 Brachyspira sp.
ATCATCAGATTCTTTATTATCATCTAAGCCCAAATCTTCAGGTAAATCTAAATTATCTATATCAGCAGATACTTTGTCATCGCCTAAATCTTCGGGCAAGTCTAAACCATCATCAGATTCTTTATTATCATCTAGATTTTCAGGTAAATCTAAACTATCCAAATCATCAATAGAAGGCAAACCATTATCTTCTGCAGGTAATGAATTTGCCATATGTTCATCTGTAAAAACTGACTTAAAACGATTATAGTCTTCTTCTGATATTTCTTTTGGTAATGCTTTGTTTCCTATTAAAAAAGCAATACTTCCTAGTTTTTCTAAATCTTCTATTTTAGGCATATTCAATCATCTAATATAATTTTTTTAGTTAACATATTAAATTATAGTCAAACTATAAAAATATGTCAACTAAATTATCGGATATTACTAAAATTACAATAGCATATTATTTAGAAGAAATTTCTATTTGTTTATGAAGTTTTGAAATTTTTTCAGCATTCCTTCTTGCTTCTTCAACATTAATTACCATCTGTTTAGACAATTTATCGATTTCTTCTTTAATCATTACCGAATTTATATCTTTTGGATATAATGCAGTTTCTACTAATATCCCTATAACATTATTTGTAACTTCAGCAATTCCTTCTTCTACATACATGTTGATAAGCCTATTATCTTCATTATATATTCTAAGTTCGCCATATCCTATACTTACAATATAAGGGCAATGATCTAAATGTATAGAAACATAGCCGTCATGTGAAGGTATTTCTACATGATCCACTTTTATCGATCTCAATATAGGACCATTTTTGGTAATTACCGAGCAAGTTAAAGCTTTTTTATTTTTTTTGACAGTAGCAGCCATATAAAACTCTCAAAATTAAATTATCTTTTTATATTTTAAAACAAAAATTATAAATATCAATGAAATAATAAATAAAATTAATAATATTAGAGAAATAAAAAATAAGAATCTGATAACTATTTTTAAAGAATTTATTTCTGAATATACATACTGAAATTCTTTTTTAATTTTAGCGTCTATTTTTTTAGATATTTCTTTTTCTTTTTCATCTATTTTACTGTATATTTTTTTAGCTCTATTCTCCATAGTTGTAGTCTTCACCAAATCTCCAACCATATTGGCAGATGATAGAACAGTTAATACAACATTAATCCAACTCATAAATATTCCTATTAATAGTAAATTATTTTCCCTTATCCATTATATTGTATAAATATTCATCAGGTTTAACTATTTCTCCTTTTTTGTTTACGAAAGGGTGTAAAGTGTATCCTGTACTGTATAGTATATTTTCATTTTCTTTACTTCTTATTTCATATTTAAGTTTTAAAGAAACATTTTTAAGCTTTTCTATGCTTGTATAAACCACTATAACTTCATCATATCTTATAGAAATTTTATAATCTACAAAAGCCTCTTTAACTGGAAGCATTATATTATATTTATCTTCCATATCCTTATATGAAATTCCCAATTCCCTTAAAAGTTCTGTTCTTCCTATTTCAAAATATCTAAGATAATTAGAATGATATACAACTCCCATTTGATCAGTATCAGCATATATTACCCTTATTTCTGTTTTATTAATATGAGCCATTCTCTTAAACTCCTAATAAAAAATAAATTGTAATATTTAAATTATAACATAAATAAAAAAATATAGAATATTCTTTTTATAAACAATATATTATTATAGTGTTTATATGTATTATTTCGTTATTTATACATATAAAGTACTTTAAATTATATTATAATAATTTTTATATGTTTTTAATTTGCGAATTTAATTGATAAAAACTTTAGTATAAAATATTAAAAATGTTTTTTATATATTGATATTATATTAAATTTTGTATATAATCTATTACTATGAAAAATGGAAAAGTAATATTTCCCGGAACATTTGATCCTTTCACTTTAGGACATTTAGATTTGCTTAATAGATTAGCAATCATTTTTGATAAAGTTTATATATCTTTGGCTATAAATTTAGATAAATCTCCTACTTTTACTATAGAAGAGAGAGCCAATATGATAAGAAAGAGTATTGGAGAGAGTGATACAATAGAAATAGTTTCTATAGACGGACTCGTTATAGAATATATGAAAAAAAATGATATAAAAGTATTGGCTAGAGGTATAAGAGACAGTGAAGATTTGTATTATGAATTAAAAATGTCAAGAATGAATAAATTATTATATCCAGAAATGGATACTATATTTTTACATACATCTGAAAATTATGCTTATCTAAGTTCTTCTTTGATAAAGCAAATACTTAAATTCAATGGTCCTATAGACGGATTGGTTCCAGAAATAATAATAGATGATATTAAATCCAAATTCATAAAAAAATAAGAATAAAGATTGAAATATGAAGAATTTTTACCTAGAAAATTACGGCTGCCAAATGAATAAGGCGGATTCAAATAGTTTAATCAATTCGCTTATGCAAGAAGGCTTTGTACAAACAGAAAATCATGAAAATGCTGATAATATAATCATAAATACTTGCAGTGTAAGAGCACATGCTGAAGAGAGAGTATTTTCAAGAGTTAAACTATTTAATGCAAATAGAAAAAAAAGTAAAAAAGATACTAAAATAATCATTATGGGCTGTATGGCTCAAACTTCTAAAGAACATCTTCAAAATCTTGGTGTTGATAAGATATTTGATGTATATAATGAAGTTAATATTATAGATTATTTGAAAGATGAGGAAGTTTTTGTAAGAAAATTCAATGATAATTATATATTTCAAAAATCCTATGTAGATGAAGATAAACCGCATAAAGCATTCATACCTATATCGCATGGATGTAATAATTGGTGTACTTACTGTATAGTGCCTCATACTAGGGGAAAAATGGTGAGCAGAAAATCTTCCGAAATAGAAGAAGAATTAAAAAGACTTATAGATGATGGAGCCAAAGAAATTACTTTACTTGGGCAGAATGTTAATTCTTATGGTCTTGATATTGATAATGAAATTAATTTTACAGAATTATTATACAAATTAGATAAAGTCGTTTATGAATATGCTAAAGATAAAGTATGGATAAGATTTTTAACTTCTCATCCTAAAGATTTTGATAAGGATTTGGCTGATGCTATATGGAATTTGAATAGCTTATGCAAACATATACATTTACCTTTTCAAAGCGGTTCTGACAGAATATTAAATTTGATGAATAGAAAATATACAAAAGATGAATATATAGAGAAAGTATCATATTTAAGAGATTATGTTGATGATTTCCCAATTTCTACTGATATTATAGTAGGCTATGCTGATGAAACAGAAGAAGAGTATAATGAAACTTTAAATGTACTTGAAAGTATTGGTTTTGAGGAGGCTTATCTCTATAAATATTCAGAAAGGGAAGGTTCTATTGCCTACAAAAAGAAGGTTCAGTATGATAAAGAGGTAGGGGCAAGAAGACTTACTAAACTTGTTAATCATCAAAGAGAATTGGCTCAGAAATTATTGTCAAAGCAGGTTGGTAAAAAAACTTCTGTAATGATAGATGATATAGCTAAAGATAATATGCATTATTTATGCAGAAGTAAGGAAAATAGAATAATACTTGTAAAAAAAGAAAAAGAGCTTAATATGGGTGATATTTTTAATGCTGAAGTTACTGAGATAAAGAGTCATACTTTAATAGGAAGCATTATATCATAATATTATAAGGTTTATATATGACTTATTTAGAATACAGTTTTAATAATAATGGGAATAGGGTAGATGCGAGAAAAACTTTAGAAAATATAATACTTTCTATGGCTCAAAATCATTATAATAAAAATAATCTTGTAATATTTAGAGAAGAAAATAAAAAGCCTTATTTTAATAATGAAAATAGTTTATATTTTAATGGTACTCATACTTCGGAATTATTTGCTGCTGTTATGAGTGATGAGTATAATGTAGGTATAGATGCTGAAAATATAGTAAAAAGAGATTTTTTTTCTATAGCAGAAGAATATTTTTATAAAAGTGAAATAGAATATCTTAAAAATACTCATAAATTAGAAATAGATTTTTTTACAATATGGACTATTAAAGAAGCTTATATAAAAATGCTTGGAAAAACTATATTCGATATAAAAAATTCCATAGAAGTTGATTTAAAAGAAAGAATTATAAGAAATGCAGAGAATTCATTTTTTTCCAGCTTTATACTTGATGACAGTTATATAGTTAGTATATGTTGCAACAATATTAATACAAAAGATGAAGTAAAATTAAATATTCAGGACTTCAATTTGAATCTTATATTTACATATCCTATACTTCCTAGCATTGATATAAATATATAATTTTTTATACTATTGACTTTTTTAATTGTAGATTATACACTTATATTACTTAGTGATAAATGTTATTAAAAACTAATGAGTATATTTATGCTTAATAGAATATTTTTATCAGCAATATTATTTGTGCTGTCATTCAGCAATATTTTATTATCACAGGATATATCTTTTAAAGTTACAGGAATATCTGGCTTGGCTTTTATAGAAAAAACAGATATAAATAAATCATTAAGAGCTTTCAGAGGAAGCGAAGTACATAATGAATATAGATTAAGAACTACAAGCGATACTAAAGTAGAACTTACTCTAAATAGAAGAGGAGATAAAATAGGAACTATTATAGTGCCTCAAAATACTATACTTCTTGTTAATTCTCCTATATCAAAAGATTATAATAGAATTTCAATTTCCTTATTAGAAGGGTATATCAGTGTTAATATCTCTAAAAATATGGATTCTTTGGTTGAAATACATACTCCAACTACTACTTCAATTGTAAAAGGTACTAGTTTTGAAGTTGCTTTTTCTGAAAATGGTTCCACTATAGTTGTTTTACAGGAAGGGACTATTGATGTAGTTACGGATAATGATGAGAAAGTATTGAATCCTAGAGAGGCTTATATTAATACAATAGATAATCAGTCCAAACTTTTTAATCAGAATGTAGACAGCGATCCTATAGTTTTTTTGAATAAGGGTGAAGAGGCATCTAGAGAAGATTATATATATACTATAGAAAATCTTATGTATGCTATGGAAAATATTTCTTATAATGATGATAATTTTGTATCGATTAATAGTATAAATAATAATGTTGAAGAAAGTGAAAATAGAATTAAAAATCTTGAAATGAAGCATTATAGAATGATAGCAGCTAATGAGGGATATTATAATACAATAATAAAATTAATAAATTTGTATTCTGATAAAAAAAATGAGATGATTCCTTATGCTAGAAGATCATTAACTTTATATGCTGCTAATCAAAGAGCTATAAGCAAAATGAGTTCATCGGTAATAAAAACGAGAGAGAAATTTAATTCTATAAAGAAAAAATTTGATGAAAGAATGATAAGTACTTCAATAGCAAATTAATGATTATTTATAAATCGAATATATTTTTTATCTCTGAATATTTTATCAATTTTGATATATAAAAATTTCTGTCATATTCGGCAAGTAATATTTTTGCTCTTTTTATAAATTCATTTTCATCATAAATTATCAAATCTATATATATATTGTATATCCCCATAGCTTCTCCAAGTACAATACCTATTTCTTTATTTCCAAGCACCTCTTTTTTCAATCTATCCTGTATTTCATATCTTTCTTTAAGTATTTTTCTTCTTATATCTTCATTATCATTTTCATCATCATACGGATAGTATAAAAATAAAGCTTTGGCACCAAATTTTGATATTTCCATCATATCATAAATATTTTCATTATAGTAATCATTAATAGTTTCATAATATGAAGTGGAACCAGCTATTATATCATACCTTAATATATTTGAATCTTTTGGCTCAAATGTATATGAAAAGTATTGATTTATAGGATCTGTAATAATTTCCTTTCTATATAAAGATAAAGTTTTTTTCATATATTCTTCTAATTCTGTAAGCGGTATCATATTTGTTAATTTTTTATCGCTTATATCAACATACCTTATATAAATTCTTGATAAAGCCTCTCCTATAGAATTTTCCATTATAAGGAAGAATATATTATATGTTTCCTCCATATCAGAATTATTTAATTCATTTAATTGTTTGTTATAGAAAATCAAATCAAATTTATCATTTTCTTCATCGAATTCTATTTTTATAAAAACATCTTGTATTTCTATTTTTTTATCATGTATTTCAACAGTGAAATTAACGCCATTAGAACTAGGAAGACATGAAAAAAAACTCCATTTTTCTTTTAATCTTTCAGGCATAGAATATATTATTCTAGGAAGCAGATAAAAAAGATAATTTCTTCCGTCAATATTAAATGTAAAATTGTGATCTTTTCCAATATTGAAAACTAAATTATCATTTATTATTTTTAATCCATTAGATAAAAAAGCATTTATATTTTTAAATTCGTATTTAATAATATTTTCTATTTCTAATTCATTTTTTTCAAACCACTGCCAAAATAACTCAATTCTATCAATAAAATTCAATTTATTATATTCATATTCAAAACATAAAGAATATAATCTTTTTGCACTATTTAATATATCTTCAGTATTATCTATTATTTTATTATCATTTTCTAATATTTCAATAGTTCTATTAAAATATTGTTTAGCTGTTTCTTTATCATTTTTATAATAATAAGCATATCCAGTTCTAAAATACCATAGGGGATCAAATAAACCATCCTCTCTTATATACATTAAATTATCTAAAGCTTCATCATAATTTTGAACATTATTAAATGCCCTAGCAAGCAATGAAATAATTTCATAATCTCTTTCATCTTCATTTATAGAATATATAAGTTCTATTATTTTTTGATGTTTATCTTGCTTATGTAAATATTCTATTTTTTCTATTAATTTTTTATTCATATTTATTTACCTATATAGTAATTATATTACAATATTTTTATAAAAAAATCTATTTTTTAATATTAAGTAATTGATAGTTTTTTGTTTTTATACTTGACAAAATTGTTTTAATGTAGTAATATATGTTACTCATAGTATTGTAAAAAATAAAATATATATAAATTGGAGATAAGCTATAATGTATGCAATCGTAGAAGTAAAAGGTAAGCAATACAAGGTAGAAAAAGGTCAAGATATACTAATAGAATATCTAGGCGATGAAGCTAAAGAAGCTCCTGAAATAAAAACACTTCTTCTTAAAAAAGATGATGAAAGTGTTTTAGTAGGAACACCTTATGTTGATGGCGTAAAAGTAAGTTCTAAAATAGTAGAAATGATGAAAGGCGATAAAGTAGTTATAGGAAAGCATAAAAGAAGAAAAGACTATAGAAGAAAAACAGGACATAGACATAAATATCATAAAATTACTATTGAAGATATATCTCTTTAATGGCGTCTTTTGTTACTGTATTCTATAATAGTGAATGCGTTTTAGAATGCTTAGCAGTAGAAGGACATGCAGGTATTAAGAAATCTGGCGAAGGGTATGAAGTCTGTATTGCTTTGAGTACATTAACTCAAGCATTATATAGAACTGTAATTGCTTCGATAGGAAATGATTTCTTTATATACAAAATAAATAATGGTTTTTTGAGTTTAGAACTTATAAATTATGATAAACTCGAAAATGACAAGAAAAAAGAATATAAAATAGTTAGTAATGGATATTTGATAGGTATAAAATCTTTAATAAAAGAGTATCCTGATTTTATAAAATATAAAGAGGAGTATAAAAATGGCACATAAAAAAGGTGGCGGAAGTTCCAAAAACGGACGTGATAGTCAATCTAAACGTTTAGGTGTTAAAGTTTATGGTGGACAAAAAGTTATATCTGGCAACATTATAGTTAGACAAAGAGGTACTAAATTCCATGCAGGAAAAAATGTTGATATAGGTCGTGATCATACTATATTCGCTACTGCTTCTGGTTATGTTAAGTTCCATACTAACAAATTCGGAAAGAAAACTATTTCAGTTGTTGCTGAATAATAAAAATTATTTATATAAATTTAATATCTCGGCTGATTAATTATTATT
>NZ_JARHYI010000107.1 GCF_029258575.1 Brachyspira sp.
AAGCTGTTCGGGCTGTAGTTCCTGCAACAAAATGTTCTATTAACTTTAATTGTTTTTCTCGGCTTAATTTACTTCGTTTCATAACTAAATTATAACAAATTTAAGTTATCTAGGACAGCCCCTAAAAGTATTAATATATAGTAATAATTTTATATTTTTTAACGAGGTTTTTTTATGGAGTTAAAAGTACTGAATAAACAAAATAATTCAAGAATGTGTATTGTATGCGGATTTAAAAATACTTTGAGTTTAAAAGCGGAATTTTATGAATTGGAAGATAAATCATTATGTGCATTGGTAACTTTCAAAGATGTACATCAAGGCTATCCATCAAGAGTGCATGGAGGAATATTGGCGGCTATATTAGATGAAACTATAGGCAGAGCTATGATGCCTTATACTGGCGAAGATAAATGGGGAGTTACTATGACTCTAACTACAAAATATAAAAAACCTGTACCTATTAATGAAGAGATTAGAATAATAGGTAAAATAACTTCAGGAGATGGAAGAATATTTGAGGGAGAAGGATATATACTTCTTAATGATGATAAAGTAGCTGTTACTGCTAAAGGAACATATATATGTATGGGACTTGAACAAATAGCAGAAATGGATCCCAACAGCGAAGAAGATTGGACTGTTGAGAAAAAAGAAACCGATCCTAAAATAATAAGTATTCCTTAAAATTTTATTAAAGGCTTACAATATGAATAAAAATTCGTTATGTCATATAGCAGTGGAAAGGACAGTATTTTATCCCTTTATAGAATGATAAAAAGTAGATATTCTCTTCAATTATAATAACTACTATACCTAAATGCTGAATTATTTGAAGCTTTAGGAAAATGTTTTGATTTCCTTATATTCCCATAAATACTACAAATTATACCTATAGAATAATTTGTATAGAAGAATATATTGACTTAAATGGTAATTATATATAATAATTTACCCAAACAAAATAAAATTACTTGACTTATCCTTATATATATTATCTATATAAAGAATATGTAAACAGTGATATATATACTAATACAATATAAGAGGCTTTTGGTGTAGTAAAAAGAATCTTCTACGCAATATATCATAAAGTAAGCAAAAATCATTTACAAAAATATTTAAATGAAATAGTTTATAGATATAATAATAAAGATAAAAATAACTTTGACAAGTTTGAATTATGCTTATATTATATGAATAATAGATCAAAATATGAGAACTTAATAAATAGAGCCTATAGGCAAAGATAATAAATTCGATGAAGTTATAAGCAGTATTTTGAATGTTAATGTAAAAGATTTGTATTATAAGAAAGATAAAGTTTCTCTATTTTAGTTTTATTTATAGTTTTTTAATAAATATCATTTACATAATTTTAATCTATGTTAAATTAGCCATTATGAAAACTAAGAGATTGACACAAATCGTTATAGACAGTCCACAGTCCACAGTCCACAGTCCACAGTCCACAGTCTTAAAAAAATACACCTTACATCTAATGTCTTTTCTTTTGGCGTTACATCAATTTTTTATTTTGATGATAAATGTTATAACTAGAAATATAGCATTTTATTATAAATAAAGGAGATTTTTAAATAATGAAAAAATTTTTAATTATATTGTTTAGTATAGCTTTTATAATAGGATGTAATAACAGTGATAAGATAGGAATAGTAGATACAAGTAAAGGAATAGAACAATTTGCAGGGAAATATGAAGGTGATAATGTCACTACGGAAAAAACAAAGGCAACAGTTGCAATTAAGCAATACGGTTCTATGATTATTACTGGAAACTATAATGAGGAATAATAGAGTAATGATCAAAATGATCGAAAGTTATAAAAAAGTTCCTCTTAAGAATAAGGATAATGAAATTATGGCTAACAATATATATCTAAAATATAGTGATGAAGAAAAAGATAGGGTCAGACTCAATTCCAGTATAAAAGAATTAAAGAAAAATTTTCCTGATATTTTTCAAGACATAGAAGATAATAATTACAAATTACACTTATTATTAGAAGAGTGTTTTATAGAAAATTATAATAATACTTGCTATTTTACAAATGCATCACATACATATATAGATAAAAAAGGTGCGGAAAGAGAATCAAGAAAATTATATTTAAGACCTAAAAAGACAAGATTTTTGGAAGATAATATCAGTGATGATTTAACTTTATCTTTTAGAGGATATATAAGAGAAGGATTCTTTGTTATAAATGAAATATCTATTATAGGTAATTATGAAGGATGCAAAGAATTTGAGACAGAAATAAATGTTATTCCTCATCATACTAACATCCCACAATTATATAGAGGGGATTATTTAAATAACTTAATAAACAATACAGAATCAATAAGAGAGCATTTAAATACTAATCTTAAAAATTGGGAAGAATATTTAAATTGGAGAGAAGAACTTGTAAAGATAAGATTGGTAGGTATAAAATATTTTAATTACTATTATAATGAAGAAAAACAGCTTATAGTATTTCATTTAGCTGCACCATCAAAGAATGATTTTGATAAAATAAGAAGATATTTCAGAAGGGAAAGTGTAAAAGTATTTGATAATAAGTATTCTACAAATGGATGGGTATTTCATTTTAATGAAAGAAACAAGAGTGGAAGGAATGCTGTAAGTTTAGGTAAGTTCTCTATGATAATAAAAGAAATGCATTATAAACCTTCTGCAAAAGAAGTAGAGGAATTAAATAAACAATTGCAAAATAAAAAAGAAAAAGGAATAGATTTTAAAGTACCTGAAGATTTTAAAGAAGATATAGAGTCAATTTCAGATAATCCTTATTTTATAGAAATGGCTTTTGAATTAGATGAAGATACTTTAGACGATATAAAAGACAGGGATTTACCAAAAGAAGAAATAAAAGACTATATTCATGAAAATATATTTAAATATTTCAATGCTGATGGTTTTATAGCATTATCAGCTGTAGGAGATTTTGCTTTAATAAGAAGACTTAGAGAATCAATAGCAAGTTTAAAAAGAGATGAAGGTTATTGTCCTAATCTGCCATTATGGCTATTTGATATAAAAAAAGCAGAAATACCAAATATTAACGACATAACAATAGATAAATGGCTGAATAAAGGAATAGAAACTAATGGCGGTCAAAATATGGCTGTAAGAAAAATGCTTGCCACTAAAGATGTTTGTTTAATACAGGGTCCTCCTGGTACAGGTAAAACTACAGTTATAGCTGAGGCAATATATCAATTTGCTTTAAGAGGTGAAAGAGTATTAATAGCTTCTCAAACTAATTTAGCTGTTGATAATGCTTTAGAGAGATTAGCAAAAGAGCCTATCATAAGAGCTATAAGACTTAATGCTCAAAAAAGTACAGAAGATATTGAACACATGACTGAAAATAAAGTATTGGGGTTCTTTTTCAGCAATATATCTGATAAATTAAAAAATCAATATTTAAATAATTGGGAAGCAAATGAAAAAATTGTAAATAATTTGGACTTATATTTGAGAGATATTAATCAGTATCTATCAAGAATAGATCAGCATACAATTGACTTAAATAATTTGAAAGAAGAAAAAGATAAATTATATAATAAAATAAATAATTTAAATGAAGAGATTAATAATATAAAAAATAAAAATAATGATTTAAATAAAATAAAACATCAAATTAATCTTTTTTCTAAATTTATAAAAGAAAATAATGATATAGAATTTGTACTTCCTAAAGATTATATTAATTTAATATTAAATAGTATAAATGATAAACTTTATTCTTTAGAAAATATCAAAATTGATACACTTAATCTTAATATAGATAATATGTCAGAAGATATACTTACAAGAGGATTAAAAGATATTTATAAAAATATTAATTACTTTTATAATATGAAGAATGATATAGAATCTTCCAGTAATACTACAAACTCTCCTGAAGTACTGCTTTTAGAAAATAAATTAAATGAGACAAAAGATAAAATGAATGATCCTGATATATCTGATTATGATTTTGATAAACTTTTAGAAGAATTTAAGAAGATTAAAAAAGAAAGAGCAGAATTAAAAATTAATAGTTTTGAATTAAAAGAAACTTATAAAGCTTTATTAAATGAAAGTATAATAAATGAATATAACAATTCTAATAATACTGATATCATAAAAGAATATATAAATAAAAATATTTCAAAAATAGATGCAATAAAAAAAGTATTTGATAATATAGAAGAATATTCTAATAATTATAAAAATTCATTAAAAGTAGAAGATATAAAAGAATTAGAAAATAAATTAACAATAGCTGATGGCAGAATAAGAACTATAGATGAAGAAGAATCTAATTTCAGAAAAAGTCTAAATGAAGATAATAAAAAAATAAGAAATATTAAACAAGAAACAAATATTCCAGATGAAACCCCTAATAATGAAATTTATAATGTTTTATCTAAAAATAGAGATAAAGCTAAAAATATTTTAGAGAATCAAAAAGAGTTTAGAAACAAATTTGCTTCTTTTATAAAAGACTTTAATGAAAGATTAGAAAAAATAGATATAAATTATGAAAACGAATATTTTAAAGATACATATATAAATTCCTGTAATGTAGTAGGTATATCATGTACTGAAAATACTAAAACATTGGAAGATAAAGGCTTTAATGCATTTGATGTTGTTATAATAGATGAGGTTAGTAAAGCAACACCTCCTGAATTATTAATGCCTATGCTTAGAGGAAAAAAAGTAATACTTGTAGGCGACCATAGACAGCTTCCTCCTCTTTTTGGAGAGTATGAAAAATCATATAAAGAAATTATTGAGACAATAGAAGATACAGATGAAAATAAACAGGTAAAAAGCATTCTTACAAATGAAAATTTCAATAAATATGAGAATATGGTAACTTCTTCAATATTTAAATCATATTTTGAAGAAGCTCCTAAAGAAATAAAACATTCTTTACTAATACAGTTCAGAATGCATAGCCATATTATGGGAATAATAAATAGATTCTATGAAAACAGATTGAAAGCAGGTGTACTAAAAGATAAAGAAGATACAGTTAAAGACCATCAATTAGAAATAAAAAAGACAGATGGAAGCTCATTTATTAGAAGCGACAGGCATGCATATTGGATAGATTCTTCCGAAATAAAATTATCACAAAATAACAAAAATCCTATATATGAATCTACAACTCAAACAAGCACATCTATTCATAATGTACTTGAGGCACATATAGTTATAGAATTATTAAAGCAAATAGCAGCAGCATATAAGAAATTGAATTTAGAAAAAAAGATTCAAGTTGGGGTAATAAGTTTATATCAATTGCAGGTTAATAAAATAAGAGCAATGCTAAAAAATGAGAGAAAACAATTTGATTTTTCTGCTATAAATATAGATATTAATACAGTTGACAGATTTCAAGGTAAAGAAAAAGAAATAGTAATAGTAAGTTTAGTAAGAAACCCTCAAACAGGGGTATCTCATTCTAAACATATTACCGCTTTTGAAAGGGTGAATGTTGCTTTTTCAAGGGCTCAAAATGCTTTAATAATAGTAGGAGCAAAAAATCTATATGAAAAATTACCTGTTGAGCTTCCTAATATGGATAGAGCAGGAATAACAAAAAGAAAAGTATATAAAGAAATACTTGACTATTTGTATAGAAATACATGTGTTTTTGAAAGTAATACTGTAATAGATTATAAAAAAGCTAATACAATACTAAATGAATATAATAATAGTTCTAAAAAATAATAAAAGATAATAGCAGATAATAAAGGAAATAATTTATGAAAGAAATATCATCAATATCTTTTTCTAAACCATATATAAAATATGATTCTATTGTATATCATTTTACATCAAGAAAATCCACAGCTATAGAATGGGTTATATTAGAATTAATAAATAGATACCATAATGACAATGAATACAGTTCTATATCCATTAAAACAATACTTGAGAATATGCTTTTTATACCTGATTCTGATATTTTGGTATTACCATCTCTTATAGAATTGATTAATTTAAATGCTATAGAAAGTGATTTTAATATAAATGAAAATACATCTTTAAGCAGTATTTCATTATCTCAAATAAGGCTTACAGATTTAGGAAAAGAACTTCAGTCAAAAGGATTAATACCGGGAAAAGAATCAGATGATATTGTTTCTTTTATTTATGATATAAGTGAAAATAAATTTAACTTATATGATGATAAACTTAAATTTGATAATTCTCCCAAAGGTATAAAATTGGTAGTAGAAGATAATTACTATGAAGAAGATAATGCTATATTTGATTTTAATATAGCAAAATCTATAATAGAAGTATTAAAAAATAAAAATAAATTTTCCTGGCTTCAGCCTACTTCAGAAATAAGAGATATTGAAAGAGGCAGTTCTGTTACTCTTTGGAAAAATTTTAATGACAGAATAAATTTACTTGAAAACGGAAAAATAGAATTAAAAGATAAAAAAGATAATGAAGATTTTAATAAATTATTGATAGAAAAGATAGATAGTGTAGAAACATTACAAAATAATTATAATGCTTATTTAGACTTATATGATTTTAATTATAATAATTTCTCTAAAATACTTAATATATATGAAACTTCAAAAATTGATGAAAAATTAAAAAATATATTAAGCAACAAAGATTTTGTTATTATAAATAATAAATTATATAAAGATGAAATAAAATCTAACTCTAATCTTTTATTGGTATACGGAAATGATAATTTTTATATAGACATAAAAGATAAAAAAATGACTTTATATATTGAAGATGATATGATACTAGAAAATTGTATTGCATTAAACAAAGATAAAACTAATGCATGCATATCAAACTTTAGAGTTCATAATGATTTTGGGAAAAGTGTCATTAGTTTAGGATATTCTATTTCTTATCAAAATGATTTTAATGAAATTATTTCAAACTTAATAAATAAATACCAAACAAAAGATAAAAGAATATTATTAATATCTCTCCTTATTGGAGGAATTGAAGTATTTAGAAATAATTTTTTAGACTCATTTAATTATATAGAAAAATTTGATGATGCTCTAAACTTTATGAGTGATATTATTGATAATGCTAAACAATTAAAATTAGATAATAATCAAGTTGTCAATATTATTAATCATATACTTTCAAATAATAAAAAAGTTAATGATGTAAAAACTATAAACTTATTGGTAGCCTATTTGACTCCTATAGTTAATAGTAAAATATTAGATAATAATGCAATTTCAAAAATATATTTAAGCATTATAAAAAAGAATAATATAAAGTCTATAGATTATGATGATTTGAATGCTTTATTTGTTTATTTAAAACATATAAAAGTAGAAATTAAAGATATTGACAGTGTATCTAAAAACTTATATAAAAATGCATTTATGGATATGATGAAGAAATATATCTCTAATACAGAATACAGATTTGAAGAATATTCATCTATAGAAAAATCTATTAATAGTTTTGCTAATAATATAAAAAGCATAGAAGAAAGCTTAAAATCAAAATCAGGAGATATTTATAAGAATATATCAGTTTCAGTATTAAGTCCTAAAATAATAGAGTATTATAAAACTTCTAAAGATAAGGATAAAATACTTAATAATTTAAATAATATAGATAAAATATTAAAAGAGGTATCATCAAAACTGGAAATTAAAGAAGAAGATTTCAGAAAAAATGGTATAATTAATACAGCATTGGAAAATATAAAATCAGCAGTTTATAAGTTAAATGATAAATCAATAAATAATTTCAGCAAAGTTTATGCAGTCGATACAAATGTACTTATGAATGAGCCTAAAATATTTGACTATATAGACAGCAAAACTCTTTTGGTAATACCGCTTACAGTTATAGAAGAATTAGATATATTAAAAAAAAATGAAGATGAAAATATAAAATTTAAAGCCAGAGAAGCTATAAGAAATATAGAAGATAACAATAATAAGGCAAATATAAGAAAAGAAGATTATGATAAAAGTATACTTCCTGAAAGTTTTGATAAAAATAAGAATGATAATAAAATATTAGCTACTGCAATGAAGTTTTTAGCTAAAGATGCTGTTCTTATCACAGATGATAATAATTTAAAAGTTAAATCAGATGCTCAAAATATTAAATACATTTCTTTAGAAGACTTCAAAAAGAATAATTCTAATAAGAAAGATGTAAGTCAAAAAGATAATAATAAAAAGAATGATAACAAAAACAATAAGAATAAAAAGTAAAGGTGGAATTTATGAGTTCTAAAAAACAGTATATTTATGAATTAGAAAGAAAAATGCGGGAGCAAATAGAAAGACAGAATGCTCAAAGAGATGTAATGAATGATCTTGCCAGACATAGAGAGTCTATACAAAATATTGTTAATGAAGGACTTAATAAATATGTATCCATACAAAATCTAAAGGAAGAAATTCAAAATATAGAAAGAATTGTTAATACAGATCCTTTTGAAGCAAGAAATTTAAGTTATGAATTATCTTCTGATATAAATTATTTAATAAATGTGGCATTAAATAGAAAAATAGAACAAGAGAGAATAATAAGAGAGCAAAAGGATAAAAATAAGCAGTCCATTTTAGATTATTTTAATAAGACTATAAGTGCTATAAATGATATTATT
>NZ_JARHYI010000110.1 GCF_029258575.1 Brachyspira sp.
GCCTGCTCTATAATAGAACATGATTTCTCTGATGAATTCGATCAGGCAATAGAGAGAAAATTAATAGCCGCTCAAAATGCATTAACAGCTCAAAATGATTTGGAAAAAGTAAAATATGAGGCAGAAGCAGAAATTACAAAAGCTAAAGGTATAGCGGAAGCCAACAGAATAATGCAGGAATCTTTAACTCCTCTTTTAATACAGAGAATGTATATAGAAAAATGGGACGGTAAAATGCCTCAGGTTTCAGGTTCAGGCGTTACTCCTATGATACAGGTAAAATAAAAGCTTAATATCATAAAATAAGTGAAACTTTATAAGCATTTCGTTAATAATATATTATCTTTAATATTTCCTAATCACTGTATAATATGCGGTGATTTGATGCAAAGCGAAAATATGAATTATATTTGTATCGACTGCATAAATAAAAATTTGGATTATATACATAAAGATGAATATATAAGATGCAGCAAATGCGGTAAAGTTTTGGAAAGTGAAACATCTATATGCATATGCAGAAATGAAGAACTTTATTTTGATGAATGCAGGTCTATGCTTTACTATAATAATCATACAATAGATTTGATTCATAAAATGAAGTTCTCTCATAGATATTTAATATGCCGGGATTTAGCTGCTATGCTTAGTTATTATTATAAAGATTATATTAAAAGTTATGATGCAATTAGTTTTGTGCCTCTTGGAAGAAAAAGACTTTTGGAGAGAGGATATAATCAAAGCGAGCTTATAGCAGAAAATATATCCAAAATTCTCAATATAAAATTGATAGATGATATTATATACCGCAAAAAAGAAACTAAAGCATTAAGTTCTTTAAATAGCAAAACTCAAAGAATGAATATGATAAAAAATGCATTTGAAGTAAATAATAATTATAATGATTATTCAGAGAAAATAAATCTGCTTATAATAGATGATGTATTCACCACGGGAAGCACTTTAAATGAAATTTCTAAAGAGATTAAGAAATTAAAATGTATAAACAAAATAGGTTTGCTTACCGCAGCCCGTGCTTAAATATCAATACTATCTATTATATCCATAGTATCTTTGAAATTTTTCTTTATAGATATTAATAGCTCATCGGGTTCTGGTAAATTATCTAAATCTTCTAAAGTTTCATCTTTTATCCAGAAAATATCCAAATTCATTTTATCTCTTTTTATTATTTCATCATAAGAAAATTTTTTGAATCTATCAGTTTCTTTTCTTTTATTAATATCATCAGCATTATAGCATTTTATAAAATCTTCTAAATCTTCAAAAGTTAAAGGATTAGTTACCAAAGTAAAATTAATATTAGTTCTAAAATCATAAATCCAAATATTTTTAGTTGCTGCAGTACCTTCTACAGGAGTCACTTTATCAAAAAATAAAACATTAGCCTTAACTCCTTGTGCATAAAAAATACCTGTAGGAAGTCTTAATATAGTATGCAAATTACAGCTATTTAATAACTTTCTTCTTAACTTCTCACCTGCCCCGCCCTCAAATAAAACATTATCAGGAAGTACAACTGCCGCTCTTCCGCCTATAGCCAAAATACTCATTATATGCTGTAAAAAATTTATCTGTTTATTTGATGTAGTTACAGAAAAATCATCTCTTATATAATCTTCTTTTTCTGTTGTAACTTCCCCATCATCACTAAAAACTTTAAAAGCACTTTTCTTACCGAAAGGCGGATTTGTAAGAACCATTTTATATAATGTATCTGTTCTCTTAGCTAAAGAATCGCCCTGTTTTACTGTGGTATTTCCTTCAGAGCCTCCAAACCCATGCAAATATAAATTCATAGCACATAAACTCACAACTATATGAGTAATATCTATACCAAATAATGTATTTTCTTTTAATTTTTTAGTTTTATCTTTGTCTTTTCCTATATGTTTTTTTATATAATCATAAGCCTCAATCAAAAATCCGCCGGTACCGCAGGCAGGATCAATTATATTCATGTCTATATCAGGCCTCATCACCTCAACAATAGCCTTAATCAAAGCTCTAGGCGTAAAATACTGTCCAGCACCAGCCTTAGACTCTGTGGCATTTCTCTCCAAAAGCCCCTCATATATAGAACCTTTTACATCAATGCTTAATGATACCCAATCAATACCGTCTATGAGAGTTACCATTTTTCTAATATGCACAGGAGTATCAATCTTATTCTGAGCCTTTGAAAATATTACTCCAAGTATACCCTTTTGCCTTGAAAGATTTTCTAAAGTGCCTGCATAATGTTTTTCTAATTCCTCACCATCTTTTGACATTAATTTGTCCCATCTGTATTCATCTGGTATAATGGATTCTTCATAACCCTCTTCAAATTTCTGATAATCCATTTTAAGAAAAATCATATAAGTAAGCTGTGAAACATAATCAGTATAAGCCATACCGCTTTGTCTTAACACCTCAGCAAAATTCCACACTTTAGTAACTAAACTGCTTTCATTCATGATAAATCCTT
>NZ_JARHYI010000140.1 GCF_029258575.1 Brachyspira sp.
CATTACACCTTTCTTATAAAGCTCTTTTTTTTCTATTAAATTCATAAGGTTCTCTATTACTTCATCGCATAATGATAAAATTTCCGCTATGCGTTTTTGTTCCTCTAGGGGTGGGAGTGTTAAAAAAATAGAATATATAGTATCTCTATTTATACCTGGTACTGCACTATCTATTTTATATCTATCTAGTTTACATGCAATTAATTTATAATATAAAAATTTTAAATCAATATTCTTATTTGCCTCTACATAAAAAGCAGTATCTATACAGAAAAATGGAGAACCAGAGTAAAAAACACTTCCTGCATTTCCTTTTCTACCTATTACTATGCCTTCTGAATTTACTATACTTTCATTATGGTATCCTATTATTCCTCCAGAACTATAAACAGGTATATCTCCATCTACCATATTATTTTTTCCTAGTCCTTTCCCATAATATATTAAACATACATCTTTAATTTGTAATTCTTGCCAGCCTGCGGGGAGTGGGTGCTTCATTGTTGGGGCTCCTTTTGGTTATCTAATTTATTTGTACTAATATATTCCATTATTATATTATGGATAAAACCATATAAATTAGTAGCTAAATAATGTATGTCTGATTGTTTTACCCTGTATGAACGTAATGCACTTAAATCACATTCTAAGTTATATAAATGAGTTTGTAGAGATTCTATATATAAATTTTTCCAATAGTAGAAATAATCCATAGCTATTTTTTTATTTGATAATAAAAAAATACAAATTTTTTTTATTATATTTTTATTTTCATTTAAAAATTTTTTATTTTCATTAAATTGTTTATTATCATTTCCATTGTATACATCTTGTAATATTAGATCATGAGAAAAATTGATTATTATTAAAAAATATTCCGTATAGAGGTTTATAGCATTATTTCTTGATTCTTCATCTGTAAATTCCCCTGGAAAAAATATTCTTTTTAATGTAGTTAAAATAAGATAACTACTTAAATAAAAATTTAAAATTATATCTTTAGATGTTAAAATTTTATCTATAATTTTTATATCTAAAATTTCAAATACTAGTGTATTTTGCAATGCTTTACGATGTTTTAATAAAATATATGGTTTTATATCTTCTGAATTTGATATTGGGTTTAGATCTTTTTCAATATCATTGATATTAATATCATTAGATAAATAATATAGTTTTTTTAATCCAGACATATTATTAATATTTAGTTTTTCAGTTTTTCCATTAAAAGTAGAACGTTTTATTTCAGCTTTTATTCTTATGGATAGTTGATCATATACATATTCAAAATAATCATTATTAGCATTTGGATCTATGATTATTTCGGATATTAATAAATTCCATATATCTTTTTTAAATGGTAATTTTACAAATCTATAATATTTACCATTATTAAAGGTAGATACGATTTTAGGATATATAACTTCTTTATTATTTTTATTTTTTATTAATAAATAATTATTTTTATTTAAATCCAAAACCCACCTGCATTCATTTTCATATTCATATCCTTTTCTTTTATGGAATAAATATTCTAATTTATTGTTATTTTCATGTTTTTCAAATTCTTCATAATCATATTCCATATCACGCCAATAACTATCAAATGGGAAAGGCTTAAATATACCATCATTTGATACTCCTGGCATAATAGGTTCTCTATATTTTTCTGAATTGAATTTAATCATTATTCCTAAATGGTCTTTAGAGTATTCTCCCCACATCATAGGGCTTTCATAAGTTTTACTCCAACATTGTACAAAGTAAGAATCTAGTTCTTTATATTCTTTTACATCTTCAAATACTGTAGGATGAGAAAATGTTATAACTTCATTATCCAAATCATCAATTAAATGTTCTAGTCTTGTTATACGATATAAATTATTTTGTGGTAAATTATTTTTTTCCATAAATGAAATCTCCTTTTATAAACTTCAGTTTTTCACTTGCCAAAGGCACGCTGTGTGCCACGCAAATAAAGATGTTTTTAAAGTTTTATACCTTTTAAAAAATCTTCTAATTTGCTGTTTAGATTTTCGCGTTCTTTTTCCAATACGGATATCTCTTTATTGATAGTTTTCAAGTCCACATGCTCCTCGTCTTCAAATGAGTCAATGTATCTAGGTATATTGAGATTGTACTCATTTTCTTTGATTTCTTCTAGGCTTGCTAATTTAGAATATTTTTCTATGTCTTTTCTTTTGCTGTAGGCTTTGACTATCTTTTCTATATCCTCATCGCGTAAACGGTTTTGATTTTTTCCTTTCTCATATTCTGCACTTGCATCTATAAATAAAATATCTTTCTCTTTTCTGTTTTTTTTCAATATTAGAATGCATGCAGGTATTGAAGTGCCGTAAAATAAATTATTCGGAAGCCCTATAATAGCATCGAGTAAATTTTCATTGATGATTTTTTCTCGTATTATTCCTTCGCTAGCCCCTCTGAAAAGTACACCATGTGGCATTACAACAGCAGTGATTCCATTTTCTGACATGCTGTTTATCATATGAAGTACAAAAGCATAATCGCCCTTGCTCTTTGGAGGCACACCGTATTTAAATCTATTGTAAGGGTCTTTTACTGCACTTTCCTCTCCCCATTTGTCCAAACTGAAAGGAGGATTCGCTGCTACTATATCAAACTTTTCTAAATTGCCGTTTTTATCTAAAAATTTAGGCTCTTTTATTGTATCGCCCCATTCAATCATAGCTTTATCCCTTATTTCATGCAAATACATGTTCATTCTGCATAATGAATAGGTTTGGCTGTTTTTTTCCTGCCCGTACATTGTGCAGTTTTCTCCTCCAAGTTCTTTATATACTTTCACAAGTAAAGAACCGCTTCCGCAGGTAGGATCATATACTTTTACTCCTGGCTTTATATTTAAAGTTACTATTTTTGCTATAAGCATAGATACTTCAGGTGGAGTAAAGAATTCTCCTCCTTTCTTACCTGCATCTCCTGCAAAGTTTTTTATTAAATATTCATAAGCATCGCCCATAACATCATTATTTTCTAATGCTCTAGGACTTAAATTTAAGGCAGAATCATTAAAGTCTTCAAGCAGATTTTTTAATATTGAATTTCTTGTTTTTGTATTTCCGAATTTATTTGAATCATTAAAATCTATGTTATTAAAAATACCTTCAAATTTACTTTGATTTTGTTTTTCTATTTCATGCAATGCAGTGTTTATTATTTCTCCGATATTGTTTTCTTCCCTCATAGAATATAGATAATCGAAACTTGAAGTCTCACTTATTTTATAATCTAATCTTTTTAAACTTCTTGATAAAATTGCTTCATTATCTTTATATTTTTTTATCAATTCATCAGTTTTCTCTTTAACGAAATCGGATAAATACTTCACAAACAGCATACTCAATATATAATCTTTATAAATAGATGAGTCTATTGATCCTCTGAAAGTGTCGCATGCCTTCCAAACTATATTTTCAACTGTTTCTTTTGTAGTTTTCATTTTTTAATTTCTCCTTTATAAAATATATTATCAGTTTATTAATATTCTATTCATAGCTTCTTTATAAAATACTTGCTTCAATTCCAATAGTCTTTTATGAATATAAATATCTCTTTCAAATAATGAGTTCATCTCTATGATTTGATTTTGTTTTTCTATATCAGGGAGCTCTATTTGAATATTTGCAATGTCTAAAACACCTATAGATATTATTCCTGTTCCTCTCGATTCTCTTTTTAGATATTTCTGCACTTTTTTGTCATTAAGATAAATAGTTAAAAAATCAGGTATACATAACTCCTGAAATTCATTTTTTATTCTTATGCTTGCCATTAATGAACTTATTATATGATTATCAATATCCTCTTTTATTATTAGACTGTTAAAAGGCTCTCTCAATCTAATTATAATATCATTGCTTTTTACAGTATCAGTATTTTTTTGTTTGATTTGTATAGTATCATAGTTTTTATTATTTGGAGTATAGGCTATTGATTTACTGTCGAAAGCTTTTAGATTGATTAGATTAACTTCATATCCTTTTTCATACTTTTTTGCTGAAGACCTTGAAATAGAAGTACCTACTTTAATGTCTGCTATATCTTTTAATATGAATTTCTTCATAAATTGCCCCTCCTTTTAATTTAATAATATCATGCGACTATAAATATGTCAAATTTTTATATCTAAAATAACGCTCTATTTTTAAATAATACAATAAAAATTTTCAATATCCTTATGTTTATGTATGACATGTATTATAATATTCTTATGTTTTTGGGGGTGGGGGAGGATCTAAAAAACAAGCGGGCATAATTTTATGCCCACTATTAAGGTAAATTATGAAGAAAAAATTTATAAAATCAGATACAAATCAACTTTATTATATTAATAATATATAAATTTTTTAAAAAAAGTGTAAAAAAAATAGAACTTTTTTTTACATTTTTATTTTTTTATTATAAAATTATATAAAATGACGATTAAGAATAATTTATATTTGATAATTGTATGTTAAAATATATAATTGATATTATCACAATTTGGAGTTGACAATGAAAAAAATACATAGTTTATCTTTTAAAGTTCCTGCTATAATATCATTTACATTTGTATTAATTATATCAATAATATTGAGTATAGCAGTTACTTTTGCAAGTAGGGGTATAATTAAAAGTAGATTTGAGGGCTTTGAAAATACAGTACAATCATTTGCTAAATTGTTCGATGCTATATTAATGGATCAAATTTCTCTAGCTAAAACTTATTCAGTTGCTCCTGCAGTTATAAATTCTATTTTGAATAGAAATGAAAAAACAGAGGCTGATGTTCTTAATGCTTTGGCTTTATTTAATGGTGCTAATGAATATTCTATCAATATAGCAGTAGTTGATTTGAATGGCAACATTATAGCTGATTCTTTGGGAAGTTCTATAGGAAATAATATTTCTGCAACTAGGGCTAATTTTTGGTCAATTTTAGAAAAAAATAATTTTGAATATACTTTTGATGAAGAGATAATAAAGTCTAAAGATACTGGAGATAATTCATTGGTTTTAGGTGGAGGCATAAGAAGTTTAGAAGGTGACTTAATGGGGGCTATAATTGTTATAGTGGATTGGAAACTTATACATGATTATTATTTTTCTGATATATCTCTTGGAAAGACAGGTAGACTAATTACTATAGATTCCAATTTGATAGGTATAATGGATAATATCTATGAGGATATAGGTTCAAGTGTAGTTGAGGATTATAAAACAGTATTTGATAATAATTTGCAGAAAGGTACATTATCATATACATATAATGATCAAAAAAGAACAGGTTATTATTATAGGATGGAAACTATGAATTGGATAATTGCTATGACTATGTCTGACAGCGAGATATATGCTACAAATAGAGAATTGATTTTAATAAGTTTATTGGTTGCTCTATGTGCTATTATAATGCTTTGTTTATTTGTTTATATCTTTATAGGAAGATTGATGGCACTTATAAATAGTATTATAAGAGAGGCAAAAGAAATAGAATTAGGAAATTTGACTTATATATCTAATGATCATAGAAGAAAAGATGAATTAGGAGTACTATTCGATTCTTTCAGAGGAATGCGTAAAAAACTTATGGAAATAATATCTCAGGTTAATGATTCTTCTATAAAAATTACTTCAGCGGCACAGGAGCTTTCAAATGGAAATTCTGATTTATCTAGAAGAACAGAGGCACAGGCGGCAAGTCTTGAGGAAACTGCATCTTCTATGGAGGAGATGGCTTCTACAATAAAGTCTTCTACTTCACATTCTATAGAAGGTAATAATATGATGAAAGAATCTATGAATTCCATTAAGAATGCTGGTTCTATTATTTTAGAAACTACTAAGAGTATAGAAGAAGTTAATGAGGATAGTGAAAAAATAAAGAATATAACAAAGGTAATAGAGGATATTGCTTTTCAAACTAATATACTTGCTTTAAATGCTGCGGTAGAAGCTGCACGTGCGGGCGAGCAGGGTAAGGGATTTGCGGTTGTAGCAAGTGAGGTTAGGAATTTGGCACAGAATTCTCAGTCTTCAGCTAAAGATATTACTGCTTTGATAAATGTTATATATGATAAGATAAGTAAATCGGTAGAGAAAGCAAAGGAATCTGAGAAAATATTTGAGGATTTGGAGAAGAAGATAGAGGAAACTTCTAATATAATGCGTGATATTAGTGAGACAGCAGTTGAACAGCAGACAGGGGTTGATCAGGTAAATGTTGCGGTTTCTCAGATGGATAGTGTAACACAGCAGAATGCTGGTTTGGTTGAGCAATCTGCTTCGGCAGCAGTTTCTCTTTTAAATGAAGCCAGAGAATTAGAAGAAGCGATGAGTTTCTTTAAATTGAGTAATTGACTTTAATAAAAAATACCTGCGTCTGATAATTTATTATCAGAGCCTTTTAGCAGGTATTTTTTATATATCATAAGAGCGATGAGTTTCTTTAAATTGAATAACTGACTTAATAAAAAATACCTGCTTTAGATAGGTAGGTATTTTTATATATTTTATGCGGGTATAGAGATTGCAAATTAAAAAAAACTAGGGTGGGTACTAAAAATTCTTATTAGATTTATAAATATAATTAAGTGAAAATACAAATTTAAATAATTGAATATAAAGGGTGGGGAGTTAAAATAAAATTTTCTTTTTTAATTTCTTTTCATCCCCGCCCATTTATATTTATAATCTAATATGCAGTATTCATTTTTTGTTTTTTTATTGTTTAAATAGATTTTTTTAACGCCCGCCCAAGCTTGTTTTAAAATTGTAATTTTGTATAGAACAGATAAAAACTAATTAATATATAAATATTTTTTGAAATTTATAATATTATTCAAGTCCGTATATCTTGAAAAACTCACTTAATATTGTGTGCATTATTATTCTTTTTTTGTCATAATCTAAATTTCTAGTAAGCTCTATACCAAATGATTCTATATTCTTTTTAGCGGCATAGAATGTAATAGTTGTAGGCATAGGATAATACATCTGTCTAAATTTGAATTTCATAGGTTCTATTCTTGAATTGATATTTTTTAATACATTAATAACTTTATCATCTAATTTTCTAGTATCATATATAATAGAATCTCCAAAAAATTCTTTAAATCCGTTTCCTTCATGAAGGGTTAGTACAACATCTATATCATATTCATCTAACATATTCATATATTCTTTTGCCAATTTATCAGTATCTGTTCTACTTATTTCTTTATCGAAGAATCTATTATTAATATCCTGTCCTTCTATAGCTCTAGTATTTTTTCTATATGCTTCAGGCACAGCAATAGGTACTATAGTAAGACTTCCTTTTTTTATAGGCATATTAATTCTCTCTATAGCCACATCAGTACCCACTCTCTCACTTCCATGAGGCACTATCAAAAATATATTAGGTCCTTTTTCAGGGTGAACTACTCTGTATATTGTATTTTCGTTTTTTGTACCTTCCATTATTTTAAAATTATATCTGTCTATGTCTTGATTTAGATGACTTGTAACTTCACTTTCTAATTGTCTTGAAACATTTTCAATTAGAGCTCTTTCATTTTCTGTTACTCTATACGGACCATTTAATGTTGGTATTATAGATGTTTTATGATGCGGTTCTAAAAAATAGCTTACCCCTAAAGAGTTTTCAGGAGTAATTTTTACGACATTATTATATGTTATAACAGATATTTCATTATTATAAGATACAACTGCAAAAGATTTTCCTTTGAAGTTATAGCCTTTATCATCTTTTGTTATAGTCATTTGAATATCATCATTATGCTTGCTTTTTATATAAATATATCCAGATTCCAAAGTAAATTTATTATTTTCATATGTCAGTTTTGAACTAGGCATAAGAATAATAGATTTTTCTCCATTATCTATTACAATGTATGATTCTTCTTTTGTAGATATAGAGAAGTAATCATCAGGAAATCTTTTTTTTACATCAGTATTAGCATACTCTTCATTAACTATTACAGAAGCTGTACCCTGTCTTGATATGACTTTGAAATTATTAGCAAACATTACAGAGTTTAGAATCATTACGAATATTAATATATATTTGTTCATTATCAAAACCATTAAATAAAAAATATCATTATAATTATCGCTTAAAAATAAAAATGCTTTAAATAAAAAAACTCCCATAAAAAAACCTCAGTTTTAA
>NZ_JARHYI010000025.1 GCF_029258575.1 Brachyspira sp.
TCTGTTGTGTATTATACTGTTTCATAGATATTCCTTTTTGTTTTTTTTAGCAATTTAAATTATAAGGAATATCTCATTTTTTTTAAACTAAAAGTGTGCAATATCTATGGAACTTAAACAAAAATTAAATATATTTATACTTGACAAAAAAAATTTATGTATTATTATAGCTTTAAAATTATGAATTATGGAGCAAATAATGGGAGAATTAGAATCTATTAGTTTATTATACGAATTAAATATATTAAATGCTTATTTCGCAAAATATGACGATGATGAAAACGACTTTGACAGTGATGACTTTGATGATAAAGATGATTATGAAGATGATGACGATTTTGATGATGACTTTGATGATGATGACGATTTTGACGATGAAGACGACTTCGATGATGACTATGATGATGATGATTATGACGATGACTATGATGATGACGATTATGACGATGACTATGATGATGATATAGATGATTTTGATGACGATTTCGACGATGACTTTGATGATGATGACGATTTCGACGATGACTTTGACGATGATGATTATGATGACTATGATGATGATTTTGATGAATAATTAATTTATATATATAAAGCAATGCTATTTCTTTTTAGTATTGCTTTATTATAAAAAGGCGTATGATGTCAGAAAAAAAATTCAAAAAATTTAATAATAACAAAGAAAATAATAATAATAACAACAATAAAAAATTTTATAACGGTAATAATAAAAAAAATAAAAATAATTTCTACAATAAGAAGAAATATCATAATAATCAATACAAATATCAAGAAAAAAGTATAGAAGAATATGAAAAAAACTATCTTAAAAGACGCATGAAAGAAGATGTTGAAAGACTTCTATGTCCTATATGCGAGAAGCCTATTTATATAATAGAGGAGGCTATAAGGCATAGTGCCAGCGGAGAATTAGCTCATTTTGAATGCGTATTAAATGAGATTAAAGAAAATAATATTTCTGATATGCAAGAAGAAGATAAAATAGTTTATCTAGGTTCAGGAACTTTTGGTATTATACAGGAAAGACAAAGCGGAAAGAATACTAGATTTTTTGTACGAAAGCGAATTAACTATGAAAATAGAAAAGTTAAAAGAATAGAAGATGATTCAGATCCTGAAGAGGAGGATTTATTTAATGTATGATATACCCCTGGGATTTTCTTCTGCTGCTTTAAAATCTGGTCTTAAAAATAATGATTATGATTTGGCAATAATTAAAAGTGATCCTCCTAGTGTTGTTTCTGCTGTATATACTCAAAATAATTTTCAGGCTGCCCCAATTCTATTTTCTAAAAAAAATGATAAAAATAATATAGAATTATTAATAGTTAATAGTAAGATAGCAAATTCTCTAACAGGAAAAAGCGGTTATAATGATGTTTTAGATATAGTAAAGCATGCAGAAAAAGTTTTAGGTATAAAGAAAGATAATATATTAACAGCTTCTACTGGAATTATTGGAGTTCAGTTAGATACAAAAAAAATCAAAAAATCTATAGATGTATCTTTAAAATATTTTAATCAGGGTTTTGATAATATTTCAAGGGTCATTCAAACTAGAGATAAATTTGATAAAATATATAAGGCACAATTAGAAGTTTCTGGTAAATCAGCCAAATTTTATGCTGTTGCTAAGGGGAGTTCTATTATTCATCCTAATATGGCTACAGTGCTTCTTTTTATATTTACAGATTTGAATATAGAAAAGGGAACTTTAAATAAAGCTTTTAAAGAATCAATAGATAAAACTTTAAATAGAATATCAATAGACGGAGAAACTTCTACTAATGATATGGCTGTTATAATGGCAAATGGTGCTGTTGGTAACAAAATCATAACAGAAAAAAATAAGAAATTATTTAAAGAGTTCAAAAATAAATTAGATGAAATATGTGCTTATCTTGCAAAGATGATAATACTTGATGGAGAGGGCATAACTAAAACTATAATTGTATCAGTAAAAAGAGCAAAAAAACAAGATGATGCTTTCAATATAGCTCAAAAAATTGCTAAGTCTAATATTGTAAAAATTTTATTTCTTTCTAAAAATCCTAATTTTGAAAAAATATTATCTGCATTAGGTACTTCTAATAATATCAATATTAATAATATATCATTATATGTTAATGATGTTTTAATATATTCAAATGGTGAATTAATCAAAAATGAATCAGTCAATAAATTAAAAAAAGAGATAGAAGATATAAAAGAAAATTATATAACAATAGATTTAGGTTTCAATACCAAATATGAAGATTACTATTATTTCACAGATTTAACACAGGAATCTATATCGATACACTCTTCTTATAATATATAAGATAATATCCTCTATATTTAGTCTAAACTTCATTTAGGAATAAAATTTTTCTATAAAAATAATTATATATTAATTATTAAATGAAAACTCATTAGAATCGTTTTTATTTGAAATTAACAGTTTTTAACATAAATTAACACTTTTTAACATAATTATATTGACTTTGTGTTAAAAAATTACTATTATAGTATCTATAATAAATAGTTTATTTGATAAGTTTTTTATGGAATCATTTGATAGAGAAAATATAATATTAGAATATTTAAAAAATAATATTAACAGTTCAATAGAGAATTTAGCTAAAATATGTAATTCAAGTACTATGACCATAAGAAGAGATTTAAAGAGATTACAAAAATCTAATGTTATGGAACAGAGAAACGGCATAGTATATTTGAAAAAGGATATATCTTTATTACCTCCCTATGTATATAGGAAGACTTTATATAAAAAAACTAAACAGGCAATGGCATTGAAAGCTTTAGAATTTATTAATGATGGAGATGTCATAATTTTAGATGCTGGTACAAGTTGTATGGAATTATCTTATTTATTGAATAATAAGAAACATTTGACAGTTATAACAAATGATTTGGATATAGCCAGTATAGCTTCAAATTATGAAATAACAGTATATATAGCAGGTGGAAAAATAGAAAATAGAAATAATTGTTCTTCGTCTATAGAAACAATAGAATATATAAAAAGATTTAGAGTTTCTAAAGCATTCATAGGCACATCAGGCATTACAAACGATTTATATTTTTGTGCTAATAGTTCTGACAAAGTTGAGATAAAAAAAAGCATGATGGATATTTCTAATACTACTATATTAATGGCTGATAGCAGTAAATTTGATTCTGCTTCTATTATATCTGTTCGTCCTTTATATGATTTTGATTATATTATCACCGATAAAATATTTTCTAATGATGAAATAAATATTATAGAAAAAAACGGAGGTAAAATATTAAATGTATAAATGTTTAATAATAGCAGATGATTTAACAGGAGCTAATGCTAGTATATCATTATTACAGCATTTTAACATAACTACATTACTTCAATTAAATGATAAAGAATTGTATTCAAATTATGATGCTATAAGCTGTTCTACAGAGAGCAGATCTATATCATCAGAACATTCATATAAAATAGTATTTGATGTTACAAAAAAGTATATGGATGATGAGGTAGTTATATACAATAAAAGAATAGACAGTACAATGCGTGGTAATATAGGTGCTGAAGTAGATGCTATGCTTGATGCATTGTGTGATGACAGAATGGCTATTTTAAGTCCTGGTTATCCTTCAGCTGGAAGAACAGTTGTAGGAGGATATTTGCTTGTCAATGGAGTATTAGTTGAAGAAACAGAAATGGCTTATGATTCTAAAAATCCAATAAAAAGCAGCAACATAAAATATTTAATTGATCAGCAGACTAAAAGAAAAATGTGTCTATTAGATATTAATATGATAAAGAAAGGTGTTGATTATATAATTCAATATATAAAAGATAGATATAA
>NZ_JARHYI010000066.1 GCF_029258575.1 Brachyspira sp.
TCAAATGTTTAGCATATTCTTTATCCATAATCAGCCCCTATATTCAAGTATATAAAATTATATAGATGATACTATTATATAAATTAAATTTCAATATAGACAAAATAGCATCTGTTATTTTTAATAATTAATACTCAATTAAAGTATGATAAATACAATAAGTATATTTTTTAAGTATTTATGGAATAAAATTATCAGAATAATATTTGCATTATCCCAATAAAAATAAATTATATATAATAATATTGATTAATTAACATATTTAATTTATAATATAAAAATACAGTTTCAATTAAAATATTAATTTATAGAGAGCTTTATGGCAAAATTATTAATATCAAGCGACTTGCATTTAAGCATTCAGGAAAAAGAATACTCACTTTCAGTATTAGATGAAATAATTGAATATGCCAAAGATTATGATGCTTTAATGCTTTTAGGTGACACTTTCAATACATTTGAAGACTTACAGGAATTAAAAGAAATATTCTCAAAAAAAATGGAAAATTATCAAAAAGATGTATATTTACTAAAAGGCAATCATGAGAATTTAAAATCTAAAGGCATAACATTAAGCAAATTAAAATTTCCAGAAAATGTTATAACAATAGAAGATATAAGTTTTTTTAATATTGATAATTTAGATATTATAGCCCTACCATATAGCGAAAAATATATTATAGATAACAATATAAATAAAAAAATATATAATTTGAATGCTGATAATAGAATAGTAATAGCTCATGGAATAGTTGAAGGTACATTATGGAGTATAGAAGAAAATGAAGAAGCAGCAAGCATACCTATAGATATAATAAAAAAAATAGACCCCAACATAGCAATAGTAGGACATATACATAAACAAATGGAAGTTAATATTGAAAATATAGAAATAATATATACAGGTTCTGCAAGAGTATGGAGAAGAACTAAATCCGAAATGGGTGTAAGAAGATGTTTAGCAATTAATACGGAAAGTAATTCTATCAAAAAAACATTCATAAAGATAAAAAATGCAGGCGAGTATAGAATATATGAAAAGAATATTAATAATTTATCTAATTTAGAACAAAAGGCATCTGAATGGGATATAAATGATATAATAGATATAAATATTTATGGAATAGCTGATGATGAAAATGAGCTTGATGACAAAATAAATTCTCTTAAAAATAAATACTCGAAATATGTAAGGGATATTAATATAAAAACTTCTGAATTATTTCTGCTTGAAAACGCTAAAAATGAAAGTATCATAAAAGAATTTCTAGAAATAGCTGATGAATATGAATTTAATACCAATAATGAAGAAGATTTAGAAATAGCTGAAATAGCAAAAAGAATAGGTATAGAAAAAATATACTCTGCTTTACAAAATAAAAAAAGATAAAAAATGGAAAATAAATATGATATTAAGTTTAAATAAATTTGGAAAGTTTCAAAATAAATCTTTTGAAATATCTGATAAACTCACATTATTTTACGGAGAAAATGAATCAGGAAAAACAACTATATTTGATTCTCTAATGCTGTTATTTTCAGAAAATAAAAAAACTTCATCATTTGCAAAGCAGATAAAATTAAGATACGGAGATGATATAGATATTAATATAGTTCCAGAAATAGATGAAAGTATAAAACTTCATCCTCAATCTTATAATAATTTATATTCTATAAGACAAAGTGAAATAATATTTGAAATGTCAGACAGTAAAAAAGATTCCAAAGATTGGGAAAGCGAAATTAAGAAAAAACTATTTTCTTCAGATATAGATATAGGAAAAATAATATCGGAAGTAAAGGCAGAATATTCAGGAAAATCTCAAAGTTCTATACCAGCAGTATTAAGAAATTTAAAATACAAAAATGAAGAGATAAAAGAAGAATTAAATAATTTATATAGTAAAGCAAATACAGAAGTAAATAAAAAGGATAAATTAAAAGAGCTTGATGAATTATTAAGAGAAAGCAATAATATTTTAAAAGATAAAACTGATGAATACAATAGATTAACAGTTGTAAGAGAGGAAAAAAATAGATCAAAAGAAAAAAATAATCTATTAAATATTATGACTATGATAAATGAATTTTATAAAAAGGATAAATTTATAAAAGAAAATATAAATCTTCAAAAGGATCATTCAAAAACTATAAATGATTCAGAAAAAAAAATAGATGAATGTGAAAATAGAATATCATATTTAAAAGGCAAAATAGAATCTCTTCAAAAATCTTCAGAGGATAAGAACAAAACTGATTATAAAAGCATAATATTAAGAATAGATAAAGCAATAAAAAAAATAGATGATTTAAAAGAAAAAAATAAAAAAATACCTAAAATAGTTTTTTTGGCTGCAATTGTTTTAATATCCGCTTTATTAAGTTTATATTTCAAAAATCCATATTGGTTTTTACTAATACTTCCTTCTATACCTTTTCTTCTTATAAAAGAAAATAAAAAGGATAAATTTATAGATGATATATTAGATTCTCTTCCCGAACTTGATATAAGATACGAAAGTTTAGAATTGTCAGATTTAAAAGATATGCTTTTAAGAGAATTAGCAAAGATAGAATTAATACTTGAAAAAAATGATGATGAAGAATTAGAAAAATATAATAAAGAATTGCAAGAATCATTAATTAATTTAGAAAATTATAATAGAGAATTAAATGATTTTTTTAATAAACTCAATGTGAGAAACAAAGAGAATTATTATGAGATAAAAACTAATTTTGATACTGTATATAAAAGCACAGAAGAATTATTTGCAAAACTTGTTATAGAAGCAAAAAAATTCGGTTTTAAAGATATACCTACATTGGAAGCTAATTGTAATAGAATATTAAAAGAGCTTGATGAAAAAGGAATTAATCATGATGATTTTAATGAAATGGAAATGAAATCATTAGAAAATAAATTGAAAGAATTAGAGAGAGAAATAAGTTCAATAAAAGAGAATATGAATAAAGTTATATCAAATGCCTCATATATTCAGGGAGAACTTAATAGTGCAGATGATGTACATAATAATATAATTAATCTTGAAAGCGAACTTGCTGAGAATAATGAAGAGATAAAAAATTTAAATAAAAGAAAGAAAGCTTTAGAACTTCTAGAAGATATGCTATCAAATATAAATAAAAAAAATGTTTGTTTATTCAATTCACTTTCTAATGAGGCTAAAGTTTTATACAATCATATAACAGGAAAAAATCTATCAGATAATGGTATTGAAATGTCAGGCTTTGATAAAAATAAAATTATGGTAAAAGATAAGCAAAATGAAAGCAGAAATGTAGAATTATTATCCTCGGCAACAAAAGATGCGGTTTATATAGCAATGCGTCTTTCAATACTTACAAAAATACATGAAGCTGGAAGATTAATATTATTAGATGATCCATTTATAACATTTGATAATAAAAGAACTAAAGAAGCATTATCATTCATAAGAGAATATTCTAATAAATATAATATACCAATAGCAATATTTACCAAAGATCTATTCATAAGAGATATAATGAAAAATTATGAAGAAGTAATTATACATGAATTATAATAATTAATTATCATTCATAGTATTGTATTTTTATTAATTTTTTATACAATATAGTCATCATAATTAATTGGTGGTATTATGAAAAAAATAGGTATATATATAGACTTGGAAAATGTATCACATTTGAGCTATGAAGTTAATTTTGAACATATGCTTAATAATATATTTTTGTTTTATAAAAATAATTTAAAAGATAAGGAAATATTTTATTCTATAAAGAAAGCTTATGGAGATGCAAAATCTATAAAAAAATATGCTAAACAATTAAGAGATTTGCATATAGATATCATTTATTCTGTACATATAAATAAAGCTAAAAATATGGCTGATATGATATCATCAATAGATGCCTTTGA
>NZ_JARHYI010000101.1 GCF_029258575.1 Brachyspira sp.
GAAATTGCAAATACTAATGCACATACTAATGCAAAAGATTTAGTAAAATTTTTTTTCATAAGTATAAACTCCTCTAAAAATTAAATTTATATTGCGGACATTTAATGGGTAAATGCCTAAATAACAGATTAAAATTTTTTTATATGTATTTGATGAATAAATACTTGATAATGTTGAAAAAAAGTTGATTATGATATAGTATGATTTTTTATTAAAATGAAATTTATGATGGGTGTGATATGTTAATCGTTTAGAGTAGAGTAGAGTAGAGTAGAGTAGAGTAGAGTAGAGTAGAGTAGAGTAGAGTAGAGTAGAGTGTTTACCTGAACAAGTTAACAAAAACATTATAAATTACCCTCATTTAAAATTTACGTAACCATTCTTAGTGTTGCACGCGAGAACATTTATAATTAGAGTATAGTCAATTTAAATAATATTTGCAAGTTTATTATTAGTTTTTTATGAAAAAATCGTAATAATTTTAAAAATTTATTTATTTTTTACTAAATTATCAATTATAATAAAACATTTACTTTTATAATCTTTTTGTTATAATTTTGTAAACTATTATTTAGAGATCTATTTTTTAGAATGTAATCACTATATAAAATTAATTTTACTTCTAGAAATTCTAATCATTTTATTTTATAAAAGGATAAAAACATGAAAATACTTGTTATAGGTTCAGGTGCTAGAGAGCATGCTATTTGTAATAATTTAGCCAAAAATGAAAGAGTTACAAAAATTTATTGTACTTCAGGAAATGCTGGAACTGCTAAAGAAAAAAAATGTGAAAACATAAAAATTTCAACTATAGATGAGATTTTAAATTTTGCTAAAAAAGAAAGTATTGATTTGACTATTGTAGGAAGTGAGGAGATGCTTGTATATGGAATAGTTGATAAATTTGAGGAAAACGGACTTAAAATATTCGGACCTAATAAACATGCTGCTATACTTGAAGGCTCTAAAGCCTATGCCAAAACTTTTATGAAAAAATACGGAGTGAAAACTGCTGAGTATGAAGTATTTACTGACTATAACAAGGCTAATGAATATTTAGAAAAATGTAGCTATCCTATAGTTATAAAGGCTAGCGGACTTGCTTTGGGTAAGGGCGTTTTAATATGTCAGGATAAACAGGAAGCAAATAATGCTCTAAAGGATATAATGCTTAAAAAAATATTTAAAGAGGCTGGAGATGAAGTTGTTATAGAAGAATTTTTAGATGGAGTTGAAGCCTCTATACTTTCTGTAACTGACAGCAATATAATAATACCATTCATATCAGCAAAGGATCATAAAAAAGTAGGTGATAATGATACAGGAAATAATACTGGAGGAATGGGGGTTATATCTCCTAATCCGTATTACACAAAAGAGGCAGCAGAATTATTTATTAAAGATATATTAGAACCTACACTTAAAGGTATAAAGACTGAAAAAATGTCTTTTGCTGGTATTATATTCTTCGGGCTTATGATAACAAAAAAAGGCGTATATTTACTTGAGTATAATGTTAGAATGGGGGACCCTGAAACTCAGGCTGTACTTCAGCTTTTGGAAACAGATTATTTATCAATCATAGAATCAGCTATGAAAAGAGATTTATCAAATTTGAATATTAAATGGAAGAACAAGCATGCATGCTGTGTGGTAATGGTTTCAGGCGGATATCCTGCTTCTTATAATAAAGGCTACAAGATAGAAGGAATTGATAAAATAAATGGACAATGTTTTATTGCAGGTGCTAAATTAGATGAAAATAATAATATTGTTACTGATGGCGGACGAGTGCTTAATGTAGTTAATATTGCTGATACTTTAGATGAGGCTAGAAAACTTACTTACAGTGATATTGAAAAAATAGATTTTAAAGATAAATACTATAGAAAAGATATAGGTTTAATAAAATAAATATATTTCAAAAATAAATTTATTAATTTAATGAATTTTATTTATAATTTAAGGTTTATAATAAAAGCTTAATATAAACCTTTATCATTAATATTATTCTCTTATAATATTTACGGATGCATCAATACCTAAAGCAGTTCTACATTCATTATCTGATGCTTTGCTACTTTAGGTATATAAATATTTTTTAATGGATATACTGAAAATACATTTCTTCCAACTGTTATTGATTTAGGATTATCATTTAAAAACTTAATGCTTTCAAATTTTTTGCAGTAATAAAATGCATAATCTTTTATTGTTTTTACATAATACGGTATTGTTATATTATTAATAGCTTTGTCGCTTTCAAACATTTTATCAGATATTGTTTCTAAATTATTTGGTAATTTGATATTAACTAAAGACTCACAATCTGCAAAGTACTAGTATCTATAGAAGTTATAGAATCATGTATTTCAATGCTTACTAATCTGCAAATTCTCTTATTGTTTTTGATGAATTATGAAGTTTTAATGATTTTTAAACTAAAACAATTTATCATTGCTCTTTTGCCTATTGTTATTAAACTATTTAGAAGTTTTATATCAGTTAATTCAGGACAGTAAATGCTAAGTTCTCCTATTTCAGAATAAATAAAATTAAAATATTGTTACATTCATATTTTTAACTTTATTTGAAGTCCCACCCTCTATACTTATTACACTAATTTATTATTTTTGATTTATATTTCTTTTTAACTTTATCTGTTATCATAGCACCCACCCAAAATTTTATTAATATTTTTAATAACTTAACCGCACGCAGAACAAAACTATAAATATATATTGATTAATAATAACAATTTAAATTATATATGAAATTTTATTAACCGTGCGTAGAATAGATTTTTTAATTAATTAAAAGCTTGGGTGGGCAGTGCAATTTCTAATTTTGCTATAAAAAAATAATGATTATAATTTTATATTTAAGCAGTAAGTAAAGAGGGTGGGGTATGTAATATCATTTATTAATAATAAGGATAGTCTCTTATAAAGAAACTATCCTTTTTTATTCTCATTTTAATTTAATAAAATCAAGCTACTTCTTTTTTAATTTTAGTTTTATAGAACCAATCTACAAATACAGCTATAGCATTATCGCCAGAAACATTAGCAGCAGTACCGAATGAGTCCTGAGTCAAATATAAAGCGATCATTAAACCTTGTAATTCTTCTCCAGTTATTCCTATCATATAGAAGAAAGGTAAAGCACTCATAACAGCACCGCCAGGAGCACCTGGAGCGGCAACCATAGCAATACCTAACATAAGTATGAAAGGAAGTATAGAACCATAAGTAGGAGTTTGTCCTAAAATTAATATAACAGCAGTAGAACAGCATGTCAATGTAATCATAGAACCAGCTAAGTGTATAGTAGCACAAAGCGGTATTACAAATTTTCTAATTTGATCGGATACTCCATTTTTTTCAGCAGCTATTAAACTTACAGGTATAGTAGCAGCACTACTTTGAGTACCTACAGCAGTGAAGTATGGAGGAATCTGGTTTTTAATAAGCATTAAAGGAGATTTTTTAGCTATAATTCCTGATATAACAAATAAAGTAGTAATATAAAGTACATGAAGAATGATAACAACAGCAAAAACTTTACCAAATATTACAAGTATATGCTGTATACTTCCAGCATAAGCTAAATTTGCGAAAGTACCTAAAATATGTAAAGGAAGTATAGGAATTATTATGTTTTTTAAAATAGCTTGTATAACTTCTTCAGAATCTCTTACTATAGAAAATAATTCTTCTCCTTGTTTTTTGGGTCTTAACATTGTTATACCAATACCCAAAATGAATGCAAATACTACAGCAGATGTAACATCAAATAGAGGCTTAAGGGGTATGGTAAAATAACTTTCCAAACCAGACTCTATCTTTACATTGCTTAAAGTTGAAGCCCCTAATAGTGTAGGGAAAAAATTAGAAGCTACTAAAAATGCAATACTTCCAGCTAATAAAGTTGAACCATAAGATATTACAACAGTAATCCCTATTAATTTACTAGCACCCTCTGTAAGGTTTGCAATACCGTATCCTATAAAAGCAACAATCATAAGAGGAATAATGAATCCCAAGAATAAACTGAATATGCTGCTTATAGTTACAAAAATTCTTACTACAGGTGCAGGAAGAAACATACCGACTAATATACCTAAAATTATACCTATGATAATTCTAGGTAAAAGACCAATTTTTTTCATTTGTTTTCTCCATATATTTTATATTTTTCTATATATAGTATTATATAATTTTTTTTTCAAGCATTCAACTAATAAGTATGAATTTTAGAATTTTTTACTATTAATGATAATATATTATATATTTTATCATACAAATAATACTTTTTATTGATTTTTATACCATTATGATTTGATTATGTATCTATATAATGTATATAATAATTTGACAAATTAATCTATTTTAGTATAATTTTAACAATATGATTTAGGATACTAGTAGATGAGAATAGGTTACGGATATGATTCGCATATATTTGCAGAAAATCGTAAACTTATATTGGCAGGTATAGAAATTCCTTATGAATTGGGGTTAAAAGGTCATTCTGATGCCGATGCAGTTATTCATGCTCTTATAGATTCCATATTAGGAGCATTAGCACTTGGAGATATAGGAAGTCATTTTCCTGATAATGATGCACGATATAAAAATATTTCTTCTACAGAACTTTTAAAAGAAGTAGTATCGATAATGGAAGAAAAAAAATATTCTATATCGAATACTGATATTACAATTATACTAGAAAAACCAAAATTAAGAAATCATATAGATACTATGAGAGAAAATCTATCCAAAGTTTTAAAAACTGATATAGAAAATGTTTCAATAAAAGCTAAGACTAATGAAAAAATGGATTCTATAGGCAGGGGAGAAGGTATTGCAGTTCATTGTGTATCATTATTAAAAAAATAAAAATTTAGGGAAAATATATGGCAACGAAAATTAATACGAAATATTTACTGGATTTAGTTTCAAGAAGTTTTGCTTTAACTATACCATTACTCGATAAAAACAAAAAAAATAAAGTTGAGATTCAGTATTTACTTGCTAGAATAATAGATACTATTGAAGATTCTACACATAATGCTGAAGATAAAGAAACTTTGATAACAGGTTTTATTAATATTTTAAAAACAGAGAATATTGATAATCTTGAAAATTTTAAGAAGGTAATTATCGAAAATAGTATAAATGAAAATGATAAAGTTTTAATAGAAAATGCTGATATAGTTCTTAAATCGTTTTTCGCTTTCAAACAGGAGGTAAAAAATATCTCTATCTCATATTTAAGAGAAATGGGATATGGCATGATTTATTATCAGGATCATACTATATCAACATTTGAAGATTTAGATGATTATTGTTATTATGTTGCTGCTACTGTAGGACTTTATCTTACAGAACTTGTAAAGATATTGGATAATTTAGAATTGGATAGGGATAAAGCTAAAAGCTTGGGAAGATTTTTACAGAAGGTAAATATTATAAAAGATGCTAAATTAGATTATAAAGAAAAAAGAGTATTTTGGCCTATAAGTTTATTTGATAATGAAAATGCTGCCCCCTATTTTGAAGACGGTGCTTATATGGATAAGTCTATGGCGATTTTGGTAAAAATGATAGAATCAGCTATGAATGAGTTTAAAGATGCTATAGAGTATATTATGTCCATAGAAAAGAAAGCTTTAGGATACAGACATTTTTGTTTGGTGGCAGTACTTATGGGATATGAAACAATAAAACTTATGAAAGGTAATTATAATATATTTATGGGTGAAACTGTAAAAATACCTAGAAAAAATGTACTAGAGATAGTTACTAAAGTTAAGGCTGATTTTTATACCAATAAAAAATTAGAAGATTTATTAGAAAAAGCGTTTAATAAAGAATCTGAAATTCCTTCTGATAAGTAAATCAAATTTCTATTTTAATTTCTTTTATAAAAGTATCATTTTTTGTATTGATATAAATGCAAACATATATTAAAATTATGTAAACTTTAAATTATGGAGTTATATTGAATATGTTGATTAGAAAGTTTAGTATTATATTGATAGTTTTTATTATTAGTGTATCTAATATATTTTCACAAACCAATAAAAAATCTGAAGAAGATGTATATAAAGGCTCTGAATATATAAAAAATGAAGAAGAGGCAAAAGCTGCTTATACTTTAGCTTTATACTATAAAGAAAGAGCATTGGCAAATAAAACTCCAGATGAACAAACTATAAAAGATTTAGAAAGTGCTAAAATAATACTTCAGGAAGTTTTAAAATATATTCAAAATAAAGATGTATATATAACATTAGCCGAAACTCATGAAGTTTTAGGAGAATATTATGAAAGTTCAAAAATATATGATAAATTAGTTATCGATAATCCTGAAGATATTGATATATTATTAAAAGCTGCCGAAAGTAATATATTTATTCTCAATAATCTTGATAAGGCAAAATATTATTTAGAATCTGCATATGAAATAGATAGTTTTAATAATGAAGTTTTAATATTATTAGGTTTTACATTCTATGATAATAGGGAGCTTGAAAAGGCTGTATATTATTTTTCTAAAGTAGATGAAAAGAAAAAAGTTAATAATAACAACAATTATATAAGCTATTACAATTTTTATTATGGTATGAGTGAATTTTATTTGAGCAGATTTTCTAATGCCATTGATAGATTAAATAAACTTCAAGGTGTAGAATTATCTCCTTCTGATAAATATACAGCTGCTTATGGTATAGTAAAAAGTTATCAGGCTTTAGAGAAGTATGATGAAGCATATTCTAATAGTGTAATGATAAATGATGCTTTATTTTTGAGTGCTTATTTAAGTTTTATGTCAGGCAAATATGATAGCGAGTTATTTAATATGATAGATCCTTCAGATCCTAACACTCCTAAAATATTATCTATTATTATGGAAGCTAAAACTTCAGGATATAGCAATGCTCTTAATATGATAGAAACTGATTTGGATAGAAAAGAAATAGATTTAGATATTATACAGGCATATTATAAAATGATATCTGAAACAGGAAATAATGAAAATGAAATAAATGCTGAGATGGATATAGTATCATTTTATTTTATGATTAATAATATAGATGCTCTTCCTAAACATATAGATAATTTAATAGCTTATGATAAAAGCGGAAAGTATAATAATTTATATTTGCAGGCTGCTTTAGAGTTTAAAAATCAGAATAATTTTCAGTTGTCAAAGGAAATGCTTAATAAATATTTAGCTTTGGATAATAAAAATATAAGAGAAAATGAATTAGTATCATTGGTATTAACTGCAGGAGATATAGGTGAAAATGAGCTTGCTATGAGTGCAATTGACAAATATGAAAAAGAAAAATATTCTTGTAGCTATTTAAAGGCTTATGCATCATTACTCAATAATGATAATGAAAATGCTAATAAATATTTAAATGAAGATTATGAGTATTTCAGTAATAATAAATCTAATACTAATGATTATAGAGTAAATATACCTTATATAACAGCATTATCTTTGAATAATACAAACTCAGCATTATTATATGCTAATTATAAATATTCTCAAAACACTAATGCTGCTGAGAATATAAATAGTTTATCTTGGGCATTGGTATCATTGGGAAATGATTTGGATAAGGCTATAGAACTTTCTAAACATGCGATTAGATTAGAGCCTAATTCTCCGCATTATATAGATACTTTGGGTTTTGCTTATTATAAAAAGGGGGATTATGATAATGCTTTGAAGACTTTATTAAAAGCGATTTTATATGTAGATGAAGGTTCTAAAGCTGAAATATATGCCCATATTGCGGATACATATTATGCTAAAAATGATTATAAGAATGCTCTTAAATATTATAGAAAATCAATATCTTCATATAAAAAAGAATTTGATTATGATGAGAGTAGGATAAAAGATAAAATAGAAAGTTTAACAGAGAATGAATAAATAGGTTTTATATTGTAAGAGGTTAATTAATCATGATTAAGAAGAATATATTTATAATATTTTTATTGATTTCAAATTTGGCATTTACTCAAAATGAAAAAGAGGTAATGAAAGAAGCTTTCAGCAGATTCTCAAAATCTCCTTTTAGTTCTATATATTCATCAGGTGGTGCTTTTTACAGTGGTGACGATTTGGATCAGGTTCCTATGCTTGTTAATTATTATAAGAATAATAATAATAAATATATGAATGTTGTTGATGGACTTTTAGGCGGTATGATAATGGATGCTAAAGTTAATAATAATAATCTTACATTAAATCTACCTGAACTTGAAGAACCTTTAAAAAGAAATTTTGATGAGTTTGCATTAGAAGCTCCTATTATGCGTTTTCCAAAAGTTTATGCGGATATATTAGATTATAAATTTATAGACTTATCTAAAAAAATAGTAAGTAGCAATATCACTTTAGGAAAGAATTGGCATACATTAAAAATAGGATATAATGACAGAGTTGATACTATAATTTTTTCTGCGTCTACATATAGAGTAAGAAGTTTTTCTACTGCTTTTTTAGATAATTCAGTTAATATAGAATTGGGTTCTTACACTACAGTTAATAATGTACCATATCCGAAAGAGTTCATAATGAAAAGTAAAACGGATAAAAGAGAATTGCGTTATAATATTACAAATGTATCAGCTGGCGATAAGGCTAAACAAGATGCTAAAAAATTAGGCTGGTGATTATGGATTATTATTCGGCATTAGAAAATATCGGCATAAATATTGATGAAAGCAAAAAAGAAAAACTTATAAAGTATTCATCTATTGTAATTGATTATAATAAAAATGTTAATATTACTGGGGCAAAGACTATAGAAGATTTTTTTTATAATCATGTAATAGATAGTCTTTTAGCCTTAGAAATATTTTCATCTTATGATAATATAATAGATATAGGTACAGGTGCTGGACTTCCTTCAATACCTCTTGCTATAGTATATGATAATAAGAAATTCACATTATGCGAATCCAAAAATAAAAAAGCAGAGTTTTTAAGACTTGCCAAAGATCAACTTCAATTAAATAATATAGAAGTGAAATGCATCAATGCTTATGAAATAAAAGAAAAATATGATATTATAACTTCCAGAGCTTTTTCTGATATATCATCTCTTTTTAAGATATTCAATAAATTAAAAAAGAAAAATTCTAAATTAATAGCCTATAAAGGAAAAATGGACAAAATAGAAGATGAACTTAAAGAGCCTAATATTCAAAAAAATAAATACAATATAGAAATAAAAAAATTATCATCAGAAGATAAAGAGCGTCATATAGTTATAATATCTTCTAATTTATGATATTTTTTCTTCATTTTGATTTATAGATTTAGTTGCAGTTTTTAAATCTATACCGAGCATAAATAAGAATATAAATCCAATTATTACTATAGGAACAATACCCATCATATGATATACAAAAGCATAAGGAGCTGCTATACTTTTTTCTACACCTAGAAGTGAAAGTCCGAAAATAATAGCCCATTCAAAAGGTCCTATTCCAGAAGGTGCAGAAGGTACTGCAAATCCGAAACCTCCTATAGCAAAAATAAATAATGCTATTATTGGAGTAGCTTTAATATTAAAAGAAGTTAATAAAAATCCTATTGTAAGCATTTGCCCTATAAGATATAAAGCAGTATAGAAAAATATTAAAAATATATGTTTAGGATCATTTTTTAAACCTATTCCATCTATAAAATTGCATGAAAACTCTATCAATTTATCTGCTATATTTTTGGGGAGTATTCCAAAAACTTTATGAAAAACCTTATGAGCAAATTCTCTTTTCCATACTAAAATCATCAGCACTAAAAAACCAACTATAGATAAAATAAATAAAGCAATAGCAGCATAAGTGATTTTTTGTGGCAGATTAGGAATAAATATTACAGATATAGTTAATATAATTCCTCCTACTATAACATCGAAAAGTCTTTCTGTAACAACAGAGGCTATTAATGCAGATTTACTTACATTCTCTTTTACACCTAATATATAAGCCCTTGCCACCTCTCCAAGTTTAGCTGGAAGTATATTATTAGCCATAAATCCTATATATGTAGCCATAACTATAGTTCTTTTCTTAATAGGTTTTTTTAAAGGAATAAAACATTCCCATCTTAATCCTCTTAATGCTATGATGATTACACTTAATATTAAAGAAATTATAAAATATGTTATATTAATGTTTTTTACTATTTCTAAAGATTCTTTTATATTTATTCCTCTAAAAGCAAAATATAAACAAATTATACTTATAGTTATTCCTATTACTATTTGTATAATAGTTTTTTGATTTTTATTCATTAAAATTTTCCTAATTAAAAAATGTTTTTTATCTTACAAAATTTTTCATAAGAGCAATAAAGTTATCAAAATCATCAAGCATATTTTTTGCTATATCAAGATTAAAGTTCTGCAAGTATTGAACTTTATTTGCATTGCTGATTTCTAATTTAGTATTATTTTTGCAGTCTTCAAAAATATTTTTTACTATGGTAGTTAAATCTATAACAGAATTATATACATTTAGAATAATTTTATTTCCTTCAGAATCAATTTTATTAACCATTGTTTCTATAAGATCTTTATTTGCATTTGCTTTATTTTTAGATACAATCCAAGTTTTCAGGCGTTTGAAATTTTCAGATTCAGGACTTAGCATAGTATCAAATTTTTGTATTCCTTCTCTAACATCATTTAAAATATAGAAAGCGTCTAAACCTTGAGAATTTCTGCTTTTATCTACAAATTCAGCTCCTAAAAATAAGTCATTTAGCGGATCTTTATAGTTTATATCAAAAATTTCTATAATAAATGTTTTTATGTATTGAAGAGGCTCTACACAGGTAAATACAGGACAATCAAATTTTTCTAATTGTTCATTTTTATCTTCATTAACATTTGCCATTTTTAGTATCTCTATACCATTAAACATTTTATTTCTCATACCAGCAATTTTACTGCTTTTAATATCAGTAACTATGCTGTCCATATCTTTTTTAAGATTATTTGTAAAGTCAGTTATGTAGTTTACAAATATATTAACATTAGACGGATTTATAGTGCATTTATAAGTAAAGTCTTTAAGAAGATAAACTATAATATCATGCATTACATTAGGTGTTTGGAAATATTTAACTCTAGCTAAAAATGCTTTAATGTTCTTTTCAGGTATGGGAGGCATTCCCAAATACTGCTGAAAAATATTTAAAGCAGATAGTAATTCTTTTCTTATAACAATAGAACTTACTGCATAATCTAATTTTACTAAATCATCAACTATCTGTATATTTGAACTTGGTTTAAATTGAGGATTAGAATTATATGCACCATCAACAAATGAAGGACAAAATGCTCTTAAAAAAAGAAAGAAATCGAAATTAGATAATTGAGCAAAATCTTTAAGCAGATTAAAAGTTAAGTTAATTTCCTTTCCGTTTTCTCCGCTTATAAATTTTTTAAACTTTACAAAATTGTTCTTTACTTCGCTGAATACTTTATTAGGATTGTTTCCTTCCTGTATTTTGGACATCATATAATCTCTATTAAGAGTAGAGTATAATTCTTTTATTTCATCATTGAATGAAACTTCTATTAAATAATATGAAAACTGCTTACCATCTTTTATTATAAATTCATCTTTTAATGGACCAAGAAGAGGACCAACAACTTTATACATTTCAAACATAAATTTTGCACAAGTAGTTGTTAGAGCTTTAGTTTTCAAATCTACGAAATTATATTTATGCTTGGAAATTCTATCAGAATATTCTTCCATACGCATTTTTTCTACTAGTTCAGGAGTTCTTATATTAAATAAATTATATTTTATATAGTCAAAAAAATTCACAGTTTCAATACCCCATTTATTTTATAAATATTGGTTAATATATAATATACTAAATTTACTAATATTGAAAGTTTTTTTATTGATTTTTTTATTGTAACATTATTAGTCTTTGATAGATTCTAATGCTTTTTTAGCCTCTTCATAATCATTATCTATTTTTATAGCTTGTTCAAAATTCTCAGCAGCTAATTTTTTATTACCAGTTGAAGCATATATAGAACCTATATTATAGTATATTAATTTATCATTATTATTAACTTCTAAGGCTTTTTCTAAATATCTTATAGCCATTTTATTACTATTTTTATTTCTATAGCAAGATGATATATTGCATAAAATATATGAATTTTGCCATTCATAATTAGCATTAACTTCATGAAATAGGGAAAGGGCTTTATCATAGTCTTCATTATTATGATGAATACAGCCTAATAGATTTATTATATCATTTGTAGGTTTCGCATCATAAGCAAAATTAGCATATTCCAGAGATATATCATATTCCCTCCAAGCAAATGTCTGAAATGCCATATAAGCACATCTTTTATAATCTTTAGAAATGATTTTTGTATTTTTTGATATTTCTAATGCCTTTTCTAGATATTCTCTTCTATTTTCTTTATCCATTATAGATAAATATTCATATATGAAAGCATTTTCTTTACCATTATATAATAATTTTTTAAAATATTTTATGGCTTCATTATATTTATTTTTTTTCATATTAAAAAAACCTATCATATATAAAGCTTCTGAGTGATTAGGATCATTTAATATTACAGTATTATAATAATTTTCGGCATCATCTATTCTAGCTTCTTTAACTGCTATTCTAGCTAAAATTGCTAATGTACTTGGATCCTGAGAATTTTTAGATAGAATAGAATTATATTTAGCTAATTGTTTAGCATATTTACCAGCCATAAAAAACTCACTTAATTATTTTATATAATACAATTTTTTATAAAATATGTAAAAAATTAATAATCATTAATAAAATTTTAACATAATATCCTTTCTATAATCGGAAAATCTATCATTTTCAATAGCATTTCTTAATTCTTTCATAAACCTTTGCATAAATCTCACATTATGTATAGTCATAAGTGTAGAGAATAGTATTTCATGTGTTTTATCCAAATGATTTAAGTATGCTTTAGAGAAATTTTTACAAGTATAACAATCGCAATTATCCTCAAGTACGGTATCATCAAGTCTGTATTTTGAATTTCTTATTCGTACAACTCCATTCATAGTAAACGCTTCTCCATTTCTAGCATTTCTAGTAGGCATAACACAATCAAACATATCTATACCTTCCATAACGGCATTAAGTATATCACGAGGTTCGCTTACCCCCATTAAATATCTAGGTTTTTGTTTATTAGTATATAGCATTACTTTTGACAGTATTTCATGCATCTTTTCTGGTGTTTCACCTACGGAAAGTCCTCCTATAGAGTAGAATGGAAAGTCCATATTTACCAAAGTTTCAGCACTTTCTTTTCTCAAATCATCAAACATACCGCCTTGTATGATTCCTCCAAGATATTGATATTCACTATTTGGTGTACTGTCATGATATTCTTTACACTCTTTAGCCCATTTATGAGTTCTAAGCATAGCCTCTTTAGCATAATCATAACCAGCATCATGTTTAGAACATTCATCAAGACACATTATAAAGTCGGCACCTATAATATGTTCAGCTTCCATTACATTTTTAGGATTAAAAAAGTATTTAGAACCATCTATATGAGAACTAAATTCCACTCCCTCATCATTAATTTTTCTTAATTTGGCAAGCGAAAATACCTGAAAACCGCCAGAATCAGTAAGCATAGCCCCTTTCCAGCCCATAAACTTTTTAACCCCACCGAATTTTTTTAATACTTCAAGTCCAGGTTTCAATACCAAATGATAAGTATTAGCAAGTATTATTTTGCTTTCAGTTTCTTCTATCATAAGCGGAGTCAATGCTTTTACAGTTGCTTTTGTACCAACAGGCATAAAAACTGGCGTATCTATTTCCACTCCGTTAATATTTATTTTACCAAGTCTTGCCGAGTTTTGAGTAGTGTTTTTTAGTACATTAAAAGTAAATGACATATTATACCTTACTTAAATATTTAACAATATTTTATACGAAAAAAAATAAATATCAAATTTTATAAATAAAAAATATTATATTTTTATACTAAAAATAACAAATTATGGAATTTTAATATAAAAAATACCCTATATTGTTCATGAATATTGGATATTTTTTATGTTTTTATAAATTATCTCGTTTTACTAGGGAGTTGGAATATATGTATAGCAGACATAAGTTCTTCAGACTGAGCAAATAGTAATTCTGCAGAAGCTGTTGCTTCCTCTACCAAGGCAGCATTTTTCTGAGTAGTAGAATCCATCTCCGCAATAGCAATCTTTATTTCATCTATACCAGATTGCTGTTCGCTTGCTCCATTACTGATATTCATCACAATAGTAGAAGCCTCATCTATTCTATTTTGTATTTCAACAAATATCTCTTGAGATTCTCTTGCTGTTCCTGTTGCTTTATCTATCTTTTCATAAACATTTTCTATTAAATCTGTAATGCTTTTTACTGATGTCTGTGTAGTCTGTGCCAAATTCCTAACCTCTGAAGCTACAACAGCAAAACCTTTACCCTGTTCGCCAGCACGTGCAGCTTCTACTGAAGCATTAAGAGCAAGTATATTTGTTTGGAATGCTATATCCTCAATAATTTTTGTAATATCTTTAATTTTAGAACTAGCATCATGAACTTCTTCAATATTAGAAGTAGTTTCAGCTATTATACTTCCTGCTTTTTCAACTGATGTTTTAGAATCTAATATCATTCTGCTTCCGCTTATAGAATTGTCAGCAGAATCTTTTATTGCAGCAGAAATCTCTGTCATAGAAGCAGAAGTTTGTTCTATACTTGCAGCCTGACTTTCTGTTCTATGAGCTAAATCAGTATTTTGTTCAGATAATTCTTTTGCAGCCATAGTAATATTATTAGCAGACTCTTCAACTGTTCTTATTGTATCTACTAACTGTTTTCTCATAGAAACAAAGGCATCGGATAATTCGCCAAGCTCATCTTTTCTTTTAATCTTTTGTTCAGTAGTTCTTAAATCTCCGTCTGCTATCTCTTTAGCCACATCTACCAATAAATGTAATGGTTTTGTTATAGACATAATAAATGCTGATATAAATATTAATATAACAACTATATCTACTGCAGATATTATTATCATCATAATCATAAGTGATCTATTAGCTTCATATATCTCAGATGTTGTTGCAGATATACCTAATATCCAAGGCTGAGATTTTAATGTTATAAATGATGAAACTCTTTTTTCATCATTAAATATATAATGTAATATTCCTTTTCCCAAATTAAATGCTTCCTTAAATTGTTCAGGGGCAGGTTTGTTTATATTTTCTATTTTACTATGTATTTTTATAATTAAATCTTTATCAACTGCATACATATTTCCTGTTTTACCTATTATAAGAGGTTCTATATGTTTTTTATTTAATGTATTCCAGTCAAGTATAGTATATAAATATCCAATGGTTTGATTATTATAATTATTTACTTTTACTAAAGAAATTAAAGACCAGCCTCCTGTAGTAAGAGAATGAGTGATATTGTTTCCAAACACTCCTTTTGACTTACTATTATTTATGGTTTCCCTTAAATCAGGATGAATATTAAAAATATTTTTTCCTATTAAATCAATATTATCAGAATCTATTAATATATTTCCTGAAGTATCTGTTAAACCTACATTAATGACATATTCATTTAATGATTTTAATTCTTTTATATTATATATCGCATCGCTTTTTGCCTCTTCTGTTCTTAATTGTAAATATCTTATTAATTCTTCAGAAGTACTATATATATTTGCTATAAGCAATTGATCATCAAACCAACTATCTATAAGAGAGGAAAATCCCATAACAGTATTATTATATCCTGTGTATGTTACATCTTTTATTGTATTTGATACTTTTATTCCAGTTACAACTATTAATGCTATTATAGATACAATAAACATAGATATAATGGTAAGTGGAATTTTAACTCTTAGACTTTGAAGTTTTTTCATAATATACTCTCCTTACCTGATAAAAAATAATTATATTAATAATACTTTATTTTTAAAAAAATGCTATAGTTTTTTATATTATTTACTATAACTTTTATTTTTTATTATAAAATATATTTTTTATATACTCATATGGAAGAATGTTATTTTTATCGGTATAATAAAAATTTCCTATAGAAGCAGTTTCTGATGAATATATAGTTAAATTATTAAACATACTGGCAGAAGAATAATGAATATTTATATCATATCCGTATTTTGATTGTTTCATTTTTGGTATTGATTTATTTAAAGATATGCTGTTTAGACTTTTTATTATAAAATATATATCGTTAGTATTTGTTATAACTATGGAGTTTCCATTATGAGTTATATTTATCTTGTTTACATTTTTAGGATCATATTTTATACCGTTTATTGGAGATTTATACCATAAAACTAGAATTATAATGAGAATTAATGGCATAAAATTAAGTAACTTTTTAAATTTTTTTTTCATAATAAAGTGTTGATTTTTTAATATTTTGTACTAATCTATAAAACATAAAATTATAAAAAATGTAAATATTATATTAAAAATGAAATTAATTTTAATATCAATTGAATTTTTAATTTTAAAAAATGATAAATTAAATATAGAAAATTTATATTAATTTATAAAGGTTTTAAAAAGAAATATAAATTTTAGAGGACGGATCTAATAAATGAAAAAAAGAAACTCTATAAGATTTAAAATGCCATTAACAATAAGTATAATAACAACAATACTTTTAGTGATAACAATCATTATATTATCATATAGATCTTATGTAGCCATAACAAAATCTTCATATTCTGGATATAGCAACACGATAGAAGGTTATAAATCTATGTTGGATACATGGTTTGAAGAGAATGATATATTACTAAAAACATATTCTATAAGTCCTTCTATAATTAATTATTTATTAGGCACTCGTACAGCTGAAGAAACTGAAAAATTAGTAAATATATTAAAGCAATTTGAAGCTATTAATAGATATTCTTTGGATATAGGTATAACAGATACTAATGGAGTTACTTTACAAAATACCAAAAATATAAATTTAGGAAAAAATATAAAAGATTTAAGACCTGATATTTGGGATAATTTGATTAAAAATAATTATGAAATAGCTTATGATTCTAGTATATCAAAATCAAAAATAAGTGATAATTTTATTTTTTTCATGATTGCTGGCATTAAAACCAATAATACTTTATTAGGTACTGTATATATGGTATTTAATTGGGATGCTTTGGGTAATAAATTGAGTGAACTATTGCTCCCTGAAACTGGAAGATTATTTGCAATTGACAGTTCAAGGAATATTATGCTTGATACTGAAGATCAAATAAATACTTTTGCAAATGAAAGTTATGATTCTATAATAAAAGATAATAAACAGTCTGGAATATTAAAATATGTTTCATATTTAGGCAGTCAAAAGAGAACAGCAGTTTATACTAAAATGAATAATATGCCTTGGATATTATCTATAGCTGCTGATGATAAAATTATATATGCTGAAAATATTAGAATGTTAAGAATAGCTATTATAGTTTGTGTATTATCTATAATATTTGTTAATTTATTTTCAGTTTCATACATTACAAAAACTATGAGTCCTTTAAGTATTTTGATGAAAAAAGCAAATAAAATATCTGAAGGAAATATAGAGCTTAAATGTCCTATAAGTTATAGAAAAGATGAATTCGGACAATTAGATAAGGCATTTAATCTTATGAGTGCGAAATTGGCTGAAGTTGTAACTAATGTTAATGAGGCTTCAAATGAGATAGTTATAACTTCCCAAAGAATGATGGAGAGTAGTTTAGAGCTTTCAAATAGAACGGATTCGCAGGCATCTAGTTTGGAAGAAACAGCATCTAGTTTGGAGGAGATAGTTTCTACTATAAAAGCATCTGCTGATAATTCAGTATCTGGTAAGAATATGATGTCTGAATCTATGGAGCATATTGAAGGAGCGGCAAGCATAATATCTCAAACAGCTTCCAATATAGAAGATGTTCATAATGCAAGCTCTAAAATTAAAGATATTACAAAAATTATTGAAGATATAGCATTTCAAACTAATATACTTGCTCTTAATGCTTCTGTAGAGGCAGCACGTGCTGGTGAACAGGGTAAAGGTTTTGCGGTTGTAGCTGCTGAAGTTAGAAATTTGGCTCAGACTACACAGTCATCTGTTAAAGATATTACTTCCCTTGTTGATAATACAGCAGAAAAAATAGATACTGCTACAAAAACAGCTAAAGAATCTCAGGAAATATTTATTAAATTGCAAGAAAAAGTATCTGGTACTTCTGATTTAATGCAAAGTATAACTTCCACTTCATTAGAGCAGGAGGCTGGGGTTTCTCAAATAAGTATTTCAATAAATACTATAGAAAGTGCTACTACTCAGAATGCTTCTTTGGCTGAAGAGTCAAGTGAGTTATCTAAAAAGTTATTTGATAAAGCTAAGTTTTTAGAAGAGAGTATAAAATTCTTTAATATTTCATGATTGTATTTGGTATATGGATAATATTTAATCGATATAAAAAAATATTGCTAAAGAAAAATTTAATCTTTATCTTTATGAAGAAGTTTTTAATATAAAAAATAATTTTCTAAATGAAACAAAAACTATTTAGATAGTGAAGTATATTAAATGGATTGCAAATCATGAATTAAAATTTATGAGAATGCAATAGAATATTATGATAAAGCTATAGAATTAAATCCTGATAATGAATTAGTTTATCATAATAAAGCGAATGCTAGGGCTTTATGAAGAGGCTATAAAAGATTATAAGAAAGTTGTAGAGCTAAATCCGAATGCTAATATTATGTATTTCGATAAAAGTAATTCAGAAAAAGATATGAATAATTATTAAATTGTAATTAGCAATAATGAAAATAATAAGTTATAATATTATCATAAATTATTATTTGGATTATAACATGAAAAATTATATTATCATAATTAGTATGTTTTTGTTATTATCATGCAGTAAAAGCAGTTCTCAAAATTCTAATTTCACATCATATGTTCTTCCTGCTGCTCCTAGTTCTGATATGGCTTTAGAAGAAGAAAAAGCTGAAGATGTATCGGAGAGTGTAGAAAGAAAATTAATTGTTACAGTAGATATAAGAGTAAATTCAAAAGATGTAGAAAAAAGTTATAAGTCTGTAGAAGAAAAAGTAAAAGAGTATAAAGGATATTTTGATAATGTAGAATCTTCAAAAAATAGATATTATCTTACTATAAGAATACCTAAAGAAAATCTTTATACTTTTATAGATTTTATAGAGAATAATGAAAATATTGAAAATAAAAATATTAATACTAAAGATGTTACTGAAAGCTACTATGATATAGAAAATAGAATAAAAAATAGAGAAGTACTTTTAGAAAAATTAAGAAATTATTTGAGAGAAAGTAAGAATATTGATGAAATATTAAAAGTAGAAGATAGAATTAATACCTTAACATATGAGATAGAAAGTATGAAAGGTAATTTGAAAAATATGCAGTCATCTATAGATTATTCCAAAGTAACTTTAAGTATATCAAATGTAGGGGCAATTAAAAGCAATACCAATATTTATAATAAATATGTTAGTATGATTTCATTTTTGAAAGAATTTTTTTCTGGTATAATATTTTTTATAATTGGATTTACAGCAGTTGCTATACCAATAGTATTAATATTGGCATTATTTTATTATATATGCTTTGGAAAGATAGGACTAATAAAGAAATTGTATAAAAAAATCAAATAAATATTGATAAAAAAATATAAAAAAATTATTTTTTCTGGGAACTTTTCAATTAATTTCTCGTCTAATAAAGCACAAGAAAACAAAAATAAGAGAAATAAAAAAAATCAAAATTAGGAGAAATATATGAGAAAAGGTATTATAATTTTTGTTTCAGCGGCTATTATGATTTTTGCTTCAGTGTCTTTATTTGCTCAATGCGGTAATGGATATGGAAGAAATGGAAGAGGGTATCATGGTAATTCTAATCATTCTTTCCATTATCACAATGGAGGAAATTATAATGGATGTTACTACAATAATTAAAATAATTAATAAGTAAAATAATTTAAGAAAATATATGATAAAAAGGAGAAACAATTATGAACAACAAAATAAGTAAAAAATCAGTTATATTAATTTCAATAGCTATTATGGTTTTAGCTTCAGTATCTTTATTTGCTCAATATGGTTATGGTAGAGGAAGATATGATGCTGGTTATGATAGAGGACATGGCTATGGCAGGGGCGGATGTGGATATGGTTACGGCAGAGGACATGGCTATGGCAGAGGCGGATGCGGTTATGGTCATGGCAGAGGCGGTTATGGTTACTATAATAGCACTTTAACACAAGAGCAAATTGATAAAATAAAAACTATAGAAGATAAATATTATCCTCAAATGGATGCATTAAGAAGAGAGATTTATAATCAAACAGATAATATAAATGTTGAAATGAGAAAAGAATCTCCTGATAAGAATGTAATAGATAATGCAATTGATTTAAGAAGTAAAGCTTCAGCAGATTTACAGAAATTAAGAACAGAGTATTTATTGGAAATAGACAAAGTATATCAAAATAGATAATATTCTCTAATCGCTCAAACTTTATAAAACTCGTATAATGATTTATTATACGGGTTTTTATTTTTTATATTGCTTTATTAAGTAATAGCTGTATAATTACAGTATATAATTATTAGGAGGATGTATATGAAAATATTATTAGTATTTTTTGCACGGGAGCCAGAGATATTTCCTTTAAGTATTCCTTATTTTTTTGAAGTATAACATAGGAGTATCATAATTTAAAGCCGAATGTATTCTTTTATGATTCCAAAAATTATTATATTTTATTAATTTTTGATTTGCTTTTTCTAAAGTTAATTCTCTGCTGCAGAAATCGTAAAATTCTTTTTGGTCTCGGTTATGTGTACTTTCTACAACACCATTATACCAAGGTGAAGCCACAGGGCTGTAAACTCTTTTAATGTGCTGCTTCGTACAAAAGATGTCTAATGGATGTTCGGTTTCAAAGAAATGTTTTCTGTATGTA
>NZ_JARHYI010000034.1 GCF_029258575.1 Brachyspira sp.
TTAATTTCAGGAGAACCATCAACTCCATATACTAATACCCCTGTTTTATTAGCAGCTTTTAAAGCAGCAACTACACCCAAAGCTATAGGATCATTTCCTCCAAAAAATACTTGAACATCTGGATTCGCCTGTAATATATTTTCTGCTATAGACAATGTAATTTCCAATTGACCTAAACCATCTTGTCTTGATACTAATTCAAATTTATTACTAACAGTTCCTAATCCATCATAAAAACCTTTAATTCTATCCAAAACTGATTTAGCAACAGCATGTTCTATAATAGCTAATTTACCACCTTCAGGCATACGCTTAGCCAAATCTTCACCGCATAAATATCCAGCCTGATAATTATCAGATATAACTATTGCATCTACTAAATCCGAATCATAAACGTCAGCATCAAAATTTACAATAGGAATTCCAGCAGCTTTTGCCGCATCTAATGCAGGTTTTACACCCTGCCAATCTACAGGATTCAAAAATAGCAATTCTATACCTTGTGCTATCATATCTTCAACTTGAGATATCTGTTTAGCCTGATCAAGCTGAGGATCCAACACTATTAAAGTGTCTCCATTTTTTTCTAATTCTGATTTTATAGATTCTGAAATTGTTAAAAAGAATGGATTATTCATTGTCATAGCAGTGTAACCAAATTTTCTACCACTGTTTTGTTCTGTTCCTCTATTACATGATACAACAAACATCAACATAGAAAATAGAATTGATAAAATTACTATTAGCTTTTTCATAGTTGAACTCCTTAAATATATAAATAATTAAACAATCTATAACAGTATATCAAAAAAAGTATAATAGTCAATTTCTTTAAGTAATTTATAACATTTTCTTAATATTATTTTTAATTATCATATATTATACAAATCTGTACCTTATTAAAACTTTAATAATAAAATATCAAGCTAATGCTTAAATTTATTGTTTTTTACTAAAATAAATCTTCTCTGTCTGTAAATGCTATTAAATAATTACTGTTCATATCATTAGACTGCTCTACAGCTTTAAAATTATTTAAAGATATTGAAAGCTCTTTAGGTTCTATTGCAGGAAATGAAGGACTTCCTCCAACATCTGTACTCACAAAAACAAAAGGATAATCTTTATTTTTGAATCTTGTATTTGATGATATAATAAATGACTGCCTGTTTCCATTTAAAACTCTGTTATAAAAAAGTTCTTTAGACTGAATATTAAAAACGGCATTGCCTGAAAAACTTAGTGTGAATTTTGAATTTGGAAAAGAATATCTCTTTGATGAAATATTAAATTTTTCTTCTTTAGTCCATTCAAAAGATAAAGAAATATCACTTACAGAAGAAGCTTCAGTACCATTTATAAAAAGTTTAGTCGGATACTTAGAAGTCTGTGCCATTACAGCATCTCTCTCTTCTACTCTCTCCTCATAAAGTATAGAATCTTTATCTATTGAAATCTCCTCTAAAGCCCATAGAGAAGAACTAATTTCCGTCATAGCTTTATTAGCAAAATTAAAATTAATTGATTTACTTTCGCAGCCTATATACTGATTTCCGTCCATGTTTTTTGAACTGTCATATAATGCTATATTATAATATTGTGCCTCTCCAAATCTCGGATATATTATGCTTTGATATTTAGGATATTTCTTTTTTGCCTCATCATCAAATATACCGCTTTCTATTAATCCTACTCTTTTGAAACTAAGCAGGTATTCGGTTTTATTATTTTCTGTATTATACTCTTTTAATCCATTTATCAAATTAGTAAAATTAACTTCATCATCTTCATTTCCTGTAATTAAAAATGCTTTTACATTTTTTATTTTATTTAAAGATTCAATTAAATCTTTCTGCTTCATATCAGCATAAATATCAATGAAATTACTATTATATCCATTTTCTTCTTCAATAATAATTTCAAGCATATTGATACTTTCATCTTCTGTAGATTTATTAAACCTTATTGCAAAATTATTAAAAGAGTTAATGCAAAGTAAATTACCAGTAATTTCTTTAGTATAAACATTAGCCCATATTAAACTAGCATAATATGCATTTGAATTTGGAAAAGCTCCATAAGAAATATCTCCTGCATAAGTTGTTGCACCTGCATAACTTTCTGAAGAAGGAGATCCTACATACTCTTTACTTATTGATTCTGTAGTAGGAGTAAGTCCAACTTGCGAAGGATATATTAAATATTTTCCTTTTACATCATTAGAAGAAAAATTAATTTTTTCATCTCTCTTTTTTGTTTTTGCTATTCTAACTTTATAACTAGAACCGCTTACAACTTTTAAGCCGTCCTCATCATTCATTAAATTACCTTTCAAATCAAAAATGCTCATTATTTTGCCTCTATATAAATACATAATTTAAAAACTATATTTTTTATTTATATCAACTTTTTTGACAAGTTCCTAAATAATTTATGCTATGCAATTATTAAAATAAAAAAACTATAATTTTATTTTTTACTATTATAACCCCACCCACCCACCCCTAAAATTTTATTCACTGCGTTCTGATAATATTTTAACAATCACATACTTTCTAAAACTATATTCTTCGAAACATCTCTATTATCAACCGTTATGCTTCCTTCTTTTGTGCTATAGCCTTCAATACTCACTTGATAATTTATAATTTCTCCTTTCTTGTAAGCTCCGAAATATTTTTCTTCACCGTTCATTGTTATTTTTGCATTTGAAGGAGAAGAAGTAATTTTTATTTTATAAAGTTTATCTCTGTTTAATACATAATCATAAACTTTTTTATGAAATGAATTGTTTATTAAATTAGTAAAGAACTTCATTTAAATAACTCCCTGTCATGATCCTAAAATTAATATTAAGAAAAAAACTTACACCCCTTATAGATGAAAAATCATTCAATTGCCTTTTATTATTTTCGCTGTCAAAAGATGGAGATTCCCATTTAAGAACAGGAGATAAAACTATACGCTCGCCCTCATCATTGAGCTTTGATATCCAATAACGCGAAGCCTGATTTAATGCTAAAGGCAGCATAGTATAAGCAAGAAAAGATTCTCCAGCCTTAAGCTCTTTATAAACATGTGCCTTTAAACATATATCATCAGCAAAACCTGCAGAATCCCCAATATATGAATTGCTTCCTCTGCTCTCACCGTCTGATATAGTAGCCCAAAGAAATGATTTACTCATAGACTTTAAAGCACCTAAACTAAAACATTCTATATTTAATTTATCATCTAAAAGTTTATTTAATTGATTATCTCCTTGAACTTTATTGCCTGAAAAATCTATATACTCATCAGCCATAAAGTTCATGAAATTATCCAAAATATATATAACACTATTTTTGAAATGTATCATATCATAACCTTTTTAATTTTTATTTTTGAGATGTACATAACAGACTTATTGAAAAATTAAATAAAAAATAATTATCATTTTTTATATTTGATAAATCTATTATCAATTTTTTTTTCGCACAAAAAAGTTGTAAAAAACGCAAATAATATAGCCTTATATTCTACAATATATAAAAGACATAAAATTGACAAACTTAAAAATTCTCAGTATATTTTTTAATTAAATAATTTTTCAATAGTCATAATTATTAAGGCTTTTTTATATTGCCTTCCAAACGAACACTCTCATAACTATTCTCATCAACTACAATACTTGACAAATCTTTCATGGCAAGCTCTTTCAAACGAAGACTCTCTATTCGTATAAAATCTATCAAGTCGCTGTTGGATACAAAATTAACAGTTAAAAGTCTAGCTGCCTCATAGCATATATAATTTTTTATAGATATGAATGGAAGTCTGTTTTCTTTCGTAGGTTCTGTATAATTCATATTCAAAATCATTCTTCTAAATTGAATGGTATAATTTTTAAGAAGTTGCTTTAAAAACTCCAAATCTATATCATCATAGTTGAACATTTTAAATATGCTTTTAAAATAATCTATATCAGGCTCATAAATATATTCCTGCATATTAATTTCCTTTTTTACTGCCTCAAAATATAATTGAATATAATTTACTACAGCATATAAAAAAATAAATTAAGCCTCAAGCTCTTTAATTTTCTCTTTTAATTTTCTGTTTTCTTCTTTAAGATAATTTATAACATCATTAGGTTTCATCTTCTCTCTTATAAGTTCCTCTGCTTCCTCTTTACTTACTATTATAAAAGAATCGCTTAAAGATATATTTAAATTACTTTCCACTATCACCTTGCATCTTCTCTCATGCACATCTCTAAAAAAATATCCAACTCTAGCAACTACATAATCATTTTTTTTATTTCTTTATTTGTAA
>NZ_JARHYI010000046.1 GCF_029258575.1 Brachyspira sp.
GCACATAACAAGATACTATAAGGAACATTAAAGAACAAAGAATAATAGATAATTTTTTATCATATTAGCCTACAAATATTTATTTCTATAATATTTAGATTATACAAATTAATATATAAATTAAGAAAAAATATTCAATATACTATATATAAAAAATATCAAATTATTACATTCCGAACATACCAAGTATAGAAACTAATATATAGTCAGTTACGAGTATTATCATAAAACTATAAACAACACTTGTAGTAGTAGCCTTACCTACTCCTTCAGCACCACCTGAAGTTCTAAATCCATAGAAACATGATATTAGCATAACTTCAGCACCAAATATAGTAGACTTAATTAAACTTCCTATAAAATCCCCTATACTAATAACTGCAATTGCCCTGTCAAAATAATGCATAGGATCACTATGCAAAACAAATACAGTAACAACAGCACCTCCCAAAACCCCTATAACATCTGCCGAAACCGTAAGCATAGGAAGCGATATAACAGCAGCCCAAAAACGAGGAACAGCAACATATTCTATAGGATTAGTGTATAAAGTTTTCAAAGCATCTAACTGTTCACTTACCTGCATAGTACCAATCTCAGCGGTAACAGAACTTCCTACCCTGCCTGCAAATATCAAAGCAAGAAGCATAGGAGATAATTCCTTAACCATCGCTTTACCAACCATAGAACCTACAAACTGAGATATACCCTTTAATACACTATCAAGTACAACCGCTATTTGTAATGACATAACCATACCAGTACAAAGCACAGTAACAGCAGCAACTACAAATGAATCAACTCCCATTCTTATTATCTGTTCTTTCAATAATTTAAAAGAAAATGTACTTCTAAATGTATATTTAAACACCTCCAGCATAAGAGAGGCAAATTCACCCAAAGTTGCTAAAAAATAACTTATCTTGTTTTTTACGCCTTTTCGTAATTCTATCTTCACATCAAATAATTCCATAATAAAATTACTCCTATAATATTAAGCCCCATTGTTATTATAAATATTTTCAAATCTAGTTTGATCTGCTATGAAATTAAGAGGCAGTCCATCTAGTATAGCACCATTTCTATGTTTTGCAAGTATTACCTCAACTTGATTTGTTCTATCATCTATAACTTCATCATCCTTTTCTTCTTTATTAGGCTTTTGTCTATGTAAAAACATAACAATATCAGCATCTTGCTCTATAGAACCAGACTCTCTCAAATCTGAAAGTCTAGGTTTATCCTGTCTTTGCTCAACAGCCCTTGAAAGCTGAGCCAATGATATAACAGGTACATTAAGTTCTTTAGCCAATGCTTTAAGCCCTCTTGAAATATCAGCTATCTCCTGTTCCCTAGTACCGTTTTTTCTTGATTGAGCTACTGAATGTATAAGCTGAAGATAATCAACAACTATCAATTTTAAATCTATTTCTTTTCCTGTAGTTTTACTCATCTCAGCAAATTTATATTTCATCTGCCTAGCCTTTCCTCTTATTTCCATGATAGTTAATTGACTTGAATCATCTATCAAAAGATTAGCCTGCGATAAACTATTAAATGTTTGTCCTAGCTTTGTCCATTCCTGCTTTTCTAAATCTCCAGACCTTATTCTAGATAAACTTATTCTAGCCTTACTTGCTATTAATCTTTCTACAAGCTGCATTCTGCTCATTTCAAGTGAGAAAAAACCTATACCAAAATTTGAAGTTTCAATATTTGTAATGACATGTTCTATAATATTTAAAGCAAAACTTGTTTTACCAACGGAAGGTCTCGCCGCCAATATTATTAAATCTGAAGGCTGAAAACCATGAGTAACTTTATCAAGCCCTATGAAACCTGAAGGAACACCTGTAACAGTACCTTTATGTTTCTTTCTGCTTTCTATTGTAGTTAAAGCTTCATAAAGTAAATCGCGTATATGAATAAAATCATTATCCAATCTTCTTTGAGTAACCTCAAATATTTTTTTCTCTGCAAAATCTGCAATCTCTTTAGTTTCAGAATCCTTTGCCTCATAAGCCGATTTTTGTATATCTTGAGAAACTGTTATCAAATCTCTTAATAATGATTTTTCTGCAATAATTTCTGCATAATATTTTGCATTCTGATGGAATGGAGTTCCGTCTATAATACGAATCAAATATGCTTCATCGTTTTGTATTATTTTCTCGAATAGTCCATTTTCTTTAAGATATCTCAAAGCAGTTTCTGCATTAACTGCTATACCTCTATTATTCATTTCTAAAATATTCTCATACAGCATACGATTTCTTTCACTGTAAAAGTCAGTAGATTTTATTTTAGATATAGCAGCCGATATAGCTTGAGAGTTTTGGAGCATTGCACCCAATAGAGACTCTTCAGCCTCTATTGAGCAAGGTGTATTATTCATTAAATATTATGCCTATTAATTGGATACTAGTTGTTTATTAAACTTCTTGAGAAACAGATTCAGTAGTTTTATTTTCTTCTTTAACTTCTTCTTCTGCATTTTCATCAGAATTAACAACTTTGATTTTGATATTAGCATTAACGCTATGATATAATTTGATTTCTACTTCAAATTCACCTAATTCTTTTATATGTTTTTCCATATGAACATCGCGTTTGTTTATATCAATCTCTTTTTCTTTTAAAGCATCAACTATAGTTTGCTGACTTACAGAACCGTATAATTTCCCATTTTCAGCAACTTTCATAGGTATAACAACAGCAATATCTACAATTTTACCTTTTAAGATTTCTGCTTCCATTTTTCTTTTAGCTCTTTTTTTCTCTAAACTTTTTTGCATTTGAGCTAAAGTTCTTAAATTAGCAGCATTTTTTACTACTGCTATATTTCTTGGAATAAGGTAATTTCTTGCATAGCCGTCTTTTACTTTACATATATCACCTTCATAACCTAATGATATAAAATCTTTTTTTAAGATAACTTCCATTTGCCTTCTCCTTTATTTAACTCTATTAAAATAATATAATAAATTTCACTTTACAATCGCTATATTATATCATAATACTCTTATAATAGCAAGTATTTAAAATAAGCATTCAAAAAAATATAGAAATACAGCGTTATAGTATATTGCCAAACAATTAAAAAAATGTTATAATAATTAGACTATTCTAACAAAAGGGGTTAAAAAATGAAATATTCTGTTGTTTATACAAGTAAAAGCGGAAATACTGAAAAATTAGCATTGGCTATAAAAGAAGTTGCTAATGGAGAATGTCTTCAATGTGTAAAGGTTGATGCTGTGGATAATGCTAAAATTAATGATTCAGATTTAATATATGTAGGTGCTGGAAGTTATAAAGGCAACTGCGATGAAGCTGCAGGAAAATTTATGCAGACATTAAAAAACAAAAAAGTATTTTTATTTATGACTGTTGGTTATGGTAATAATCAGGAATATTATGATAAAATGCTTAATCCTGCTAAAGCTTTCTTGGATTCTTCTAATACTTTAGTTGGTACTTATGCTTGTCAGGGTCAATGGATAGAAGGACAAAAGAAAAATTTGGAAAATATGCTAGCTAAAGCTGAAAGTGATGATGAGAAAAAAGTTATTCAATCTAAATTGGGAAATCATGATAATGCTATAGGACACCCTAATGCTGATGATTTGAATAAATTGAAAGATATCGTTAAATCTATATAATTTTATTTGCACTATTTTAATAAGCTCTTATAATCTTAACTTATTATAAGAGCTTTTTATTTTTTATAATATTTATATTCTATTTAAATCTACAGGAAGTTCTAATACCCTAACAGCATTTTCTAAAGCAGTTCTCATGATATCTTCACTTTTCTCACCTCTAACCTCAGATAAAACTTCTACTGTATAAGGAATAAATGAAGGTTCATTTGCTCTACCTCTAACCTTTTGAGGAGTTAAATAAGGAGAATCCGTTTCTATTGTAAACATATCCTTTGGTACATATTTAAAAGCCTCTCTTATAAAATCATTTTTCATATATGTAGCCGATCCAGAAAATGATAATATATATCCCAAGTCCAAAGCATTTTTAGCATCTTCTACATTTCCGCTAAAACAATGAAAAATTCCTTTTTTAGGTAAGTTTACTTCTTTAAGAACTTTAAAAGTATCTTTGAAAGCATCTCTGCTATGTATTAATATAGGAAGATCTGTTTTCTTTGCAGTTTCGCATAATGCTTTAAAAAATTCTTTTTGTTCATTTTTATTTTCATCATTATGATAATAGTCAAGTCCTATTTCACCAACTGCATATACTGATTTATTTTTGTTCTTCAATGTTTTTTTATTTAAATTTTTTATTTTTAATTCAAAAGCCTTTAAAGTATCTTCATCATTTTCATTTGCATAATCAGGATAATACCCTATACTAAAGAATACTCCCTCAGCATCAGACAATATAAACATACGCTCATCTATATCATTTGGGTGAACTCCTATATCAACAAAATAAAATATACCCGCCTTATTAGCACGTTTCAAAACCTCTTCTAATTCCTTACTCTTTTTTGATATATATGTTAAATGGCAATGGCTGTCTATCATTATGTTAACTCCAATTATATCTTAATTTTTATTCTTCTAAATTATCCCCTGAAAGTATATGAAAATGAACATGAAATACCGTCTGTCCTGCACCTGCTCCACAATTATTAATTATTCTAAAAGATTCTAAACCTTGTTCTTTTGAAACTTCATTTATAGTTTCTAAAACTTTGCTCATTAAAAAAGCATCAGTTTCCAATATATTTTTAACATGCACTTTTGGTACAACAAGTAAATGAACTTTGGCTTTGGGATTTAAATCTGAAAATACAACACAATATTCATTTTCCTTTATAAATTTTGAAGGAATTTCTCCTTTTATTATTTTACAAAATACGCAATCTTCATCTTCATTAAAATTAGTCATGATAAAATCTCCTATTAAATAAATAGAATGAATAAATTTATATATATAATAAATCAAAATAAAAAATTAATCTAGTTATTATAAACAATTTATTTTATTAAAAATAAAAATTTTCAATATTTATTAATAACAATTATTAATAAATATTGAAAATTAAATTAATAAAATATATAATAAAAAATAAAAAATAAAAGGTATAAAAATGATAGCAAACTCATCACCAATTGAATTAGCATTATTCGGAGGCGGTATAACTTTTGCATTCACTGCATTAGGTTCTGCACTCGTATTTTTCTTTATGTCAGAAATAAAACCAAAACTATTAGCATCTATGTACGGATTTGCTGCTGGAGTAATGACTGCTGCTAGCTTTTGGTCATTACTTGCTCCTTCAATAGAATTATCAGAAAATACTAATTTACCTAATTGGGTTATACCTGTATTAGGATTTTTACTCGGTGCTTTTTTTATATGGGTATTGGATAAAGTACTTCCTCATATGCATATAGTTAATGGTAATGAAGAAACCGAAGGTGCCAAAGTAAAATTATCAAAAAGCATACTATTATTTTTAGCAATCACTTTGCATAATATACCTGAAGGTTTGGCTGTAGGGGTTACTTTCGGTGCTTTTTCTGTGGGAGATAGCGGTGTAACTTTTAATGCTGCTTTAGCTTTGGCACTTGGTATAGGTTTGCAGAACTTTCCTGAAGGCGCTGCAGTTTCTCTTCCTTTAAAAACTACTGGAATATCAAAATTAAAATCTTTTTTATTAGGTGCTATATCTGGAATAGTTGAGCCTATTGCTGCTATTATAGGTGCTGTTGCCGTTACAAAACTCACAATAATACTTCCTATAGCTTTAGCATTTTCTGCAGGTGCTATGATATATGTTGTTATTGAAGAACTTGTACCTGAAGCTGTTTCAGAAGAACATAATCATTTCGGAGTATTCGGATTTATATTTGGTTTTGCTATAATGATGGTTTTAGATGTAGCTTTAGGATAATAAAAAAAATTAATTAAATATTGAAAAGTTATTAAAAAAATATAATATATTAATTGATTTTTTATTAAGGATAATTAATGCAAATCATATTATATATTATATTTTTTATTATTATAATATTAATAATAATTTCAAATTATTTTGTTAATAAAATATTTATAAAAACAAATAAAAAACTTTTTGAAAAAGATGGCAATAAAAAAGAAGAAAGCAAAGAAAAAAGGTTACTAAAAGAAAAAAGAAAAATATGGTTTGAAACTTCTCAAAAAGATGTATATACAATTTCAAAAGACAATAAAAAACTTCATGCTCATTTTATAAAAAATAATGATAGTAATATATATATTATAATAGCACATCCATATGAAGGCAGAGGCTCTTATATGAAATACTTTATAAAACAATTTTATGATATTGGATTTAATGTATTGGCTATAGATTTAAGAACTCATGGAGAAAGTGAAGGAAAAATATATTCACTTGGATATTTAGAAAGACTAGATATACTTGCTTGGATAAAATATATAAATGATAATTATAATAATGCTCAAATAATTCTTTATGGAATTTCTATGGGAGCTAATTCTGTTATGATGTGCTGCAATGAAAATGAGATTTCAAGTAATGTAAAAGCTATAATAGAAGATGCAGGATTTACAAATGCTTATGAACAATTAAAAAGAAGACTTGATATTGCTTATAAAATTTATTTTCTGCCTATACTTGAATTTACATCATTAATTACTAAAATAAGATTAGGATTTTCATTTAAAGATATCGATGTGCAAAAAAGAGTATCAGAGTCAAAAGTACCTATACTTTTCATTCATGGCGATAAAGATGAATTAGTTAATTTTAATATGGCTAATAAATTATATGAATCTTGTTCTTCATATAAACAAAAACTTATAATAAAAGACGGAAAACATATATCAGCTGTATTTAACAATGAAAATTTATATTGGAATACCATTAAAGATTTTATAAATAAATTTGTTTAGATAAATAAAAAAGGCAGGATCATTTCTGAAACTGCCTTAACGATAAATCAATTATCTACAAAATAAAAACTTATTTGACCTCCAATATCAACAGCTCCAAAATCATTCTTATTAAATATAGCATCTGTAACTTTTCCAGGACCGAAATCATATCCAGCATAAACTCCTATACCTAAAGCTGTTTCATCACTAAAGTAAAATAAATAATCCACTGTAAGTTTAATATAAGGGATTACAGACATTTTGTATTTACTTTTTATATCATTAAAAGTATAATAGCTATTAGAATTTTCAAATTGATTATATTGTGTATTATAATTCTGTGTTGTTTCTCCTCCATACAATGGTATTTTAATTCCTGCTCCCAAACCTATAAAAAAGTTATATATATTAACTTTAGGAAGTATACCAATAGTTAATGTATCAAAATAATAAGTTGTTTTAATATTCTGATACTGTCCTGTAGCTCCAACTTGCTTGCTTTCATTATATGCATAAACATCTCTATGATAAGCTAAATCCAATACTAAAGAAAATCCTAAATAATTATCAAAACCATTATATATTCCTGGAGTTATTCCTACTCCCCATTCAAAAGCAGAACCTGAAGTTAATTTACCTTCATTTTTATTTGCTCCAAATTTATAGTCCTGATAGCTTTGTGAAATTGATGCTCCTAATGGAACATATACTCCTATACCTCCATTAAAATCAGCAAAAAGAGTTTGTATTTGTATTATAAAAATACTAAAAATTACTATAAATATCTTTTTCATAAAAAAATCCTTGATTAATTACTTATAATTATATTATAACATATTGTAAATTAATATCAAGAAAAAGTAAATATTTTTTACCAAAAAAGACATTTTTCATTAAAAAAGTAAAATTTATTTAGGTATTCCTGGTAATATATAATCAAATAAAACATAATTAGCCATATATAAAGTATTTATATCATTTGGATTTATAGCATTAACAGGTACTTTATTATTCTTTATATATTTATATGAATCAATGATACCATTATCAAAATTCTGATACAAATATTTTATCACAGTATAATAATCACCTGAAGAATTAGTAGTATATGTAAATAGAAGTTTAGTATCGTTTCTAGCTTTTAAATATCTATTTATATCATTATTTCTAGCAGGAGATAAGAAAATATCCATATCATCATAAGGCTTATTCATATTAGTATCTATACCAATATAATGTCTTAAAGGAATTTTACCATTAGGATTATTAAATGCTTTTATGGCAGAACTTTCTAATGATGTATAAAAATTAGTTTCTGTATTTAATTTAATAGAAGGCTTTCCAACTTCCAAAATAGATGAAGGAAAATATTTGAATTCTCTTATTTTAACTACATCATTATTTTTAAAAGCATCTAAATATGCAAATGGAACTGTAAATAAATTAGCAGAAGAACCTGTTATATATATTCTCTGCACTCTGGAAGCATCTTTTATAATATCTGCTGAAAGCATTCCCCCTTCAATAGATTTCAAAGCATTTATTCTATCTCTGACTTTATTTACATTAGTAAAGCTTTCTAAATAACTTCCTAATTTTTTCATATCAA
>NZ_JARHYI010000070.1 GCF_029258575.1 Brachyspira sp.
ATTAGAATAACAACTAATAATAAATTAATGTATTTCATAACATACTCCAAAATATATTTTTTACATATAAAATATAATAGTTTTCTATTATTAGTCAAAAAATATAATAATAATATTACAATTTAATTAAAATTAGTTTATAATAAAATAATATTACTATTTGGATATAAAATGATACTTGGAGTAGATTTCGGACGAAAAAAAACGGGAACAGCTTTTATGGATATGGATATAAAAATTCCATTTCCATGCAGACTTATAGAAGAAAGTAATGCAAGAAAAGTAAAACGTGCTTTAATGGACATAATAGAAGAAAAAAAAATTGACACTGTTGTTTTTGGCTTGCCATTATCTGATGAAGGAAAAGAAAGCGAGTGGTGTTCTGAAATAAGAAGATTTTCTGAATTCCTATTAAAAAGTATAAAAGTAAATATTGTTTTTGTTGATGAATACGGCACTTCAAAAGAGGCTGATTTTATATTGAGAGGAAAAAAAAAGAATGTAAAAAAAAAGGCTAATGATTTAATTGCTGCTGTTTTAATATTAGAAAATTATTTGAATGTTATTAATATGAATAAAATAAATGATATTAATCAATAATTTAATTATTTACTATTTTGATGATTAAATAGTTATATAATATAAATAAAAATATGAAAGGTAATAAAAAACATGAATAATAATATAATAAAAAAATATATAAAATTATCGTCTATAATTGTTGCTTTAATAATAATATTGATAGTAATAACTTTTTTCAAAAATAAAGGATATTCATTACCTTCTATGAAAAAAATTAATTCCAATATATCAGAAATAACAATAAAAAGAGGTGCTAATGAAACTATATCAATAAAATATGATGATGACAAATGGATTATAAATGATAAATACAATGCTGACAATTCTTTAGTAGATGCTATTACAAATGCTTTAAATACTATACAGCCCATTGAGATAGTTTCAAGAGGTGATGATGATACTATATCAAAATATAAATTATCAGATGAAGAAGCATTAACTGTTTTGGCATTAGATAGTTCTTCAAAAGAAGTAAGAAATATAAAATTTGGTATGAAATCAACATTTGGAAATAGTGTATACTCAAAAATAGATAATGATAAAAATATATATTTACTTGGAAATACTGCTTCAAATCCTAAAGATATATTCGATAAAACTGAAAATGATCTTATAAATAAAACTATAACAAAAATAAAAAATGATGATATACAAAAAATATCTATAGAATATAATAATAATTCTTATACTTTAGAAAAACTTCAAAATGATACTAATAATAATTGGCTCAAAACTTGGAACAATAGCACAGTAAATGCCAATGATATTTATGCTAATATATTTGATTTAGTTAATTTAAATGCTGACGGATTAATAACAAATGATAGTATAGCTAAAAATACATCATTATATAAAATAAATATACAAACAGCAAATGATAATTTATCATATGAGATATTAAATAAATACGATACTAATAATTACGAAATAGTAAATAGCAATGATAATAATAGATATTATATGACAGAAACTTCATTTAATAATATTATGCAATCAATTAATAATATAATTAAATAATCTTTAATAAAAAATAAATAAAAAGGGGCTTGAATAAAGCTCCTTATTTTTTATAAGAAAATTCATGTTTATAAAAAATTGTTACATACTAAATGATTCGCCCAAATATACTTTACGAGCCAATGGGTCATTTATTATCTCTTCAGAAGTACCTTTTACCAATATCTGTCCATTACCCATAATATATGCCCTATCAGTAATTCTTAAAGTTTCCCTTACATTATGGTCTGTAATTAATATACCCAAACCTTTTTCTTTTAAAGAAGCTATAATATTCTGTATATCAATAACGGCAATAGGGTCAACTCCAGCAAAAGGCTCATCTAATAATATAAATTTTGGATTAACTGTTAATGCCCTTGCAATTTCGCATCTTCTCCTCTCTCCGCCTGAAAGAGTATAACCTTTCTGCTTTCTTACATGAGTGATATTAAACTCTTCAAGAAGCATATCAGCTATCTTCATTCGGTCTTTAGTAGATAATGCCTTATTATATTCTAATATAGCCAGCAGATTATCCTCTACAGAAAGTTTCCTGAAAATAGATGCCTCCTGAGGTAAATAACCTATTCCTAAAGTTGCTCTTTGATGCATATGAAGTTTTGTAATATCCAAATCATTTAAATATACATTTCCTGCTGTAGCAGTAACAAAACCAACTGTTATATAAAAACTTGTAGTCTTTCCAGCACCATTAGGACCTAAAAGCCCTACAACTTCACCTTGCTTAACACTATAGGAAATATCACATATTATTTTTCTTTTGCCGTAATATTTTGTGAGATTAACTGCACGAATTTCATAAGGATTGGATTTATTATAATTAAAAAAATTATCCGCTGTTATAGGTTCAGAGGGTATAATATTTTTATCATCCTTTTTTTTGAAAAAATCAAGAACTTTATTAAACATATACCCTCCTAATAATATTTAATTTATTGCATATTAATATCTATACTATTTGAATGTCTTTCTGTATCTAAAGCACCCATTGCTTTATCAAATGTATATAGATTTCTACCCTCTAAATTACCTTTACCAAGCATATTGATTTTTACTACAATATCATTGAATAATTCTTCTTCTTCAAGTTGCTCTTGTATAAACCAATCTAAAAATCTTGAAGTAATATAATCTTTGCTTTCCATAGCTTTTCCAACTAATTCATTTATGCATGAAGTGATATACTGTTCATGTTTTACAATAGTATCAAATAAATCCTCTATTGATTTGAAATCATTTTGAGGTGCATGCATTTCTCCTATGATAGACTGTCCACCTACTTTATTAATAAAATCTCTAAACTTATCGAAATGTTCAGTTTCTTCTTTGTAGTGTCCGTATAAGAATTTACTGCATCCTTTTAATCCCTGTTTGTCGCACCAACCTGCCATATTAAAATAAAGACTTGCTGAATATAGCTCCTTATTTAATTGTCCGTTTAATAATTTTATTATTTCATCTTTTATTATAGACATAATACAACTCCTTTTAATATTTTATAACCTTTATAATTTTATAATAAATTTTAAATTTATCAATAAAAAAACATAATTATAGTATCATAACATATTTTACATAAATTCATATAGATAGAATGAAAAATTAACACTTTTGAATATTAGAAATTAATATGAAATGAAAAATACCTGCCCCATAATAATTCTTTATTATGAAGCAGGTACAATAAATTAAGAACAATGCTCTTGTGAATCTAAATTACCTACAAATTTGTCGAATGTATAAAGATTTCTTCCTTTCAAATCTTCTAAAATTCTTATTTTCTTGATAATATCATTGAATAATTCTTCCTCTTCAAGCTGTTCTTTAACAAACCACTCTAAAAATTTTAATGTAACATAGTCTTTACTATCCATTGAAATACTTACTAATTTATTAATGCATGATGTAATATATTCTTCATGCTTAATAATTTTTTCAAATAATTCTTCAACTGAATTAAATTTACATTCAGGAGCTTTCATCTCACCCATTACAGCCTGTCCACCTGCTTTATTGATGAATTCTCTAAACTTTTCTAAATGAGTATGTTCCTCTGATGAATGATTATATAAAAACTTGCTGCATCCTTTCAACCCTTCTTTCTCACACCAACCTGCCATATTAAAATAAAGATTAGCAGAATAATGTTCTAAATTAAGATGTTCATTTAATAAATTAACTGTTTCTTGACTAATTACAGACATAATCTCTCCTATATTTTAAAATTATCTAAAATTATATTAACCTATTCCAATATTTTTAACAAGAGATTTTCATAAAAAAATAGCAACACTATATTTCTCATATAATATTACTATGATTTTATCAAACATATATAACAAATTATAGAATTAATTATCCTTTTAATTTAAAATATTCTATAGATTTAATCAATTCATTAGCCTCGCTTAATAATGATTTAGAAGCAGAATTATCCTCAGTAATAAACAGGCATTCTTTTTGAACAGCAGAATCTATATTATTTATAGCAGCATTAATCTGTCCTATACCTTTTCCCTATTAATGAACGACTATATTTATTCTCTACATCAATGAAAAGGCACTATCCATCTTCTCAGAAATTTCATTAAAAATATCTTTTGATTCTCTTACACTTTTAGCAGTCAAATATATTTTTTCATTACTGTATGTTATTAATGATGTAATATTTTTTACTGATTCCTATATTGACTAGCAATCTCATTCATAGATGCAGCTATCTCTTCCAAACTTATGATAAAGTATTCATTATATTTGATAAATGCTATCACAAAAATAAAAAATACTTGATTTTTTATCATTCTACTAATAGAATGTATGCATTACAATTTTACAAAATTTTATAAAAATGGAGAAATAATAATGAGTTTCAGAGAAAACAGTTCTTTAAGAAGTGATAGAGTATTGAAAGGTGACGAAAGAGCACCAAATAGATCATTGTTCTATTCTATGGGTTATACAGATGAAGAATTAAAAAGACCTCTAATTGGAATTATTTCTGCATATAGTGAAATTGTACCTGGACATATACATCTTGACAAACTTTCTCAAGCTGTAAAATCAGGAGTATTAATAGGAGGAGGAACTCCTATACTTATACCATCTATAGGCGTATGCGATGGTATAGCTATGGGACATTTAGGAATGAAATATTCGCTTCCTTCAAGAGAATTAATAGCCGATTCAGTTGAGAGTATGGTTATAGCTCATGGATTAGATGGAGTTGTATTAATACCTAACTGCGATAAAATAGTACCTGGTATGATAATGGGACTTTTAAGAATGAATATACCTGGAATAGTAATAAGCGGAGGTGCTATGCTTCCGGGCGATCATGGCGATGAAAAAATAAGTTTATCAAATATATTTGAGGCTGTAGGAGCTAAAAAAGCTAATCTTATAAATGATACTGAACTTGAAGAGTATGCTCAGAATACTTGTCCTAGCTGCGGTTCATGTGCTGGAATGTATACAGCAAATAGCATGAATTGTCTTTCTGAAGCTTTAGGAATAGCTCTTCCTGGAAATGGAACTATACCTGCTGTCTATTCTGCTAGAACTTTACTCGCTAAAAAAGCAGGAATGCAGGTTATGGAATTATTAAAAAATGATATAAAGCCTTTAGATATAATAACTCCTGAATCTTTTAAAAATGCACTTGCTGTAGATATGGCTTTAGGATGTTCTACTAATAGTGTACTGCATTTACTTGCTATAGCTAATGAAGCAGGAATACCCATAGATTTACAAACTATAAATGAGATAAGCGATCGTACTCCTAATCTTTGTCATTTGGCACCTGCTGGACATAATTATATAGAAGATTTATATAAAGCTGGAGGAATACCTGCTGTAATGAAAGAGCTTGATAAGGGAAGATTTATAAATACTTCTCTTCTAACTGCTACAGCTAAAACTATAGCCGAAAATATAAAAGATGCTGTCAATAAAAATAATAATGTTTTAAGAAATATAGAAAACCCTTATAGTAAAACAGGTGGTATTACTATACTTTGGGGTAATATTGCTAAAGATGGATGTGTTGTTAAACGTTCTGCGGTTGCTGATGAAATGCTTGTACATAAGGGACCTGCTAGAGTATTTGACTGTGAAGAAGATGCTATAGCTGCAATATATGCTGAAAAAATAAATAAAGGCGATGTTGTTGTTATAAGATATGAAGGACCTAAAGGTGGACCTGGTATGCGTGAAATGTTAAACCCTACTTCTGCTCTCGCTGGTATGAAACTAGATAAAGATGTTGCATTAATAACAGATGGAAGATTCTCTGGTGCTTCAAGAGGTGCTTCTATAGGGCATGTTTCACCTGAAGCTGCAAGCGGAGGAGAAATTGCTTTCATAAAAGAAAATGATATTATAAGTATAGATATACCTAATCATAAAATCAATTTAGAAATCTCTGATGAAGAAATGGAAAAGAGAAGAAAAGAAATTCCTATTAAACCTTTAGAAGAAATTAGAGGCTGGCTTGGAAGATATAGAAAACTTGTTCAGTCTGCTAATACTGGTGCTGTATTGAAATAATTTTTTTAATAAAAAATAAAAATTGATGTTATAGTGTATCTTAAAGCTATAACATCAAATAAAACACTATTAATATAAAAGTCATTATAAAAAATTAATATTACAGACCGCTTGAATATATATATTTTAAGCCAGTAGAAATATTGTTTAGTTTATAGCTGATATAAGTTGTAATCTAAATTTATTTTAAATAATTTTATAAAAATTAAAAATAACAAAAAAAGATAATCAATAAAAAATAAATAATAAATGATAATTAAAATGAAAACATTAAAAACAAATAAGCAATTTCTTCGGTAAATATATGTCAGTTATAGTATTAGTGGTAGCGGTATTAGCTTTATTTTTACCAAAATCTGTAAACTTTATAAAAAGAAGTTATATTAACCATATCAATGTTCTGTATGGGTATAACATTAAAATTAGAAGATTTTAAAGTATTATTCACAAGACCTAGAGATATAGTTATATGGAAACAGTACAATTTACTATAATGCCTAATTAACATTTCTTTTATCTATGGCATTTTTTCCGCCTGAACTTGATATAGTGTAATACTTGTAGGTACTTATCCAAAAGGAATATAATCAAATGTTATAACATATTTAGCTAAAGGAGATATGCCTTTATCTGTTGGTATGATGCTTTAGAAGTAGCTGTTTCTGCCAGATATTTAAATATAAGACCTTACAAGGTTGATAAGGAAATTATATTAAAAGCTATTATTGATTTAGAAAATTTTAATAATAAAAGTAATGCTATTAAATATAACAACTAATAAATTGCATTTCAAAAATAAAAAAGTAATTAATATAATAATAAAGATAGAATATACTATAACCTTTATTATTAAATTTTTATTTTCTGAAATTTTCTTTTATCTTATCTATAAACACAGCAACTATTATAACACATCCAATCATAACCTCTTGCAAAAATGCTGATACTCCCATTAAATTAAGTCCGTTTCTTAGAGTTCCAATAATTAAAGATCCAATTAATGTACCTGTAATAATTCCTTCTCCTCCACTTAAACTAGTACCGCCTATTACAGAAGAAGCAACCGCATACAATTCATATCCAAAACCAGCTGTAGGCTGTCCAGAAAGTACTCTTGAAGCAAATATTATTCCAGCTATAGAAGCCAAAAATGCAGAAAAAATATAAACTAAAACTATAGTTATATTAGTATTAATACCTGATAATTTTGCAGCTTGTATATTAGAACCCGATGCATAAATGTGAAGCCCCAAAGGTGTTTTAGTTAATATATAATGGAATATAAAAGTTAATAAAAACATTATCCATACAGGTATAGGCAAACCTAAAATAGAACCTCCTCCTATAATAATAAAACCTTTAGGAAGTCCTGATACTGGTATTCCATTTGTAAGAAGTAAATTTATACCTTTAACAATACTCATAGTTCCCAATGTAACTACAAATGGAGGAAGTTTTGCATATACTATTAAAATACCATTCACTAAACCTACTGTCGTAGCTATTAAACATCCTAATATTACCGCCATAGGTATAGACATTCCATCAACCATAAACATAGAACTTAACATTCCAGAAAAACCAATAACAGACCCTAAAGATAAATCAATTCCTCCTGTTATAAGAACAAGAGTTTGTCCTATGGATATTATTGCTATTATTGATGATTGTAAAGCAACTGTAAGTAAATTATTTTTGGTGAAAAAATATTTTGATGCTATTGAAAATACTATCATCATAGCTATTAGTACTATCATAATTGATATTAATTGTTTTAATTGTGAATTTCTATTTATATAGTTCAATATTTTTTTCATATAGTCCTCTTTATTAATAATTTATAGTAGCATATCTCAATATCTCTTCTTGAGTTGTTTTTTTGGGATCAACTTCACCTGTAATTCTACCATTGGATACAACTATTATTCTATCGCATATCCCAAGTAATTCAGGCAATTCTGAAGATATAACCATTATACCATTTCCTGATTTTTTAATATCATTAATAATATTATATATATTTATTTTGGAATTTACATCAACTCCCCTAGTTGGCTCATCAAAAATATATATAAAAGGATTATTTAATATCCATTTACCTATCATAATTTTCTGTTGATTTCCTCCACTTAAAAATTGAACTTTATCTTCAGGTACTCTCATTTTTATTTTCAAATCATCTTTTAATTTTAATAAGCAATTAAATAATTTTTTTACATAAACAAAAAAAGGATTAGAAAAAGATTTTATATTAGGCATAATACTATTTTGCCATATACTCATCTTTAAAGCTAAACCTTCAGTTTTTCTATCTTCAGGAACATATACAACACCATTCTTTATAGCATCCTTTATACTATTAATTTCTATTTTTTTCCCATTTAAAGTTAATTCTCCCTTTTGAATTTTAAAAACTCCGAATAAAGATTTAGCTATCTTTGTTCTTCCAGCCCCCACAAGACCAGCAAAACCTAAAATTTCACCTTTCTTAACTTCAAAACTTATATCTCTAAAAAATGGTTCACAAGCTATATTTTTTACACTTAAAATAGTTTCTCCTATAGGTACATCAACTTTAGGATATTTATCTGTAATAGTTCTTCCAGCCATAGCAGATATTATTTCATCTATATTGGTTTCTTTATATGGTTTGCTCATTATAAAATTGCCATCTCTTAAAACGGTAATTCTATCAGCAATATAATCTAATTCCTCCAATCTATGAGAGATATATATTATAGATATACCATCTTTTTTCAAACTATGTATAATACCGAATAATTGATCTGTTTCTCTATTGGATAATGAAGAAGTAGGCTCATCCATTATTAAAACTTTAGAAGATAAAGAAACTGCTCTTGCTATTTCAACTATTTGCTGTTTTGATATAGGTAATTTTTTTACAATAGTATCAACATCATCTTGAATACCAAATCGTCTAAGCCATTCTACAGCCTTTTCACGCATTTTTTTCTTATCTAAAAATAGATAATTCTTTTTATATTCTCTAGCAAGAAAAAGATTTTCCATTACTGTAAGATGAGTACACATATTTAATTCTTGGTGTATGGTAGTAATGCCATTATTTATAGCATCGGCAGGTTTATCAAAATGAACAGGCTTACCTTCTAAAAATAATTCTCCAGAATCATAAGTATATACACCAGCAATAATTTTCATCAAAGTTGATTTTCCAGCACCATTTTCACCTAAAATAGCATGAACTTCACCTTTCATCATATCTAAATTTACATTTTTTAATACAGGTACACCAAAAAATCCTTTTGAAATATTTTTTGCACTAAAAACTATATCTGACATTATATCTCCATATTTTATATTTTATTCATAGCAACAGCCAATGCAGAATAATCTCCAATAGATTCTCCTAAAAAAGAAGGAACTATTTCACAAAAATTGGCACTATATTCCAAAGCTTCAAATTTAATTATTTTAAGCATAGTATCTTTGAAATAGGATTCCATTCTAGTATATATTCCTCCTATAATTATTTTTTCTAAATTAAGAATATCAATTAATATAGATATGCCTCTTCCCAAATAAAAAGCACTTTCTTCAAATATAGAAACAGCAAATTTATTCCCCATTTTGGCTATATTAGCTATTTCATAAGTTGTCAAATTTTTATTATTTAAAAGACTTATAAATTCTTCTGTATCTTTTTCTTTAGATTTTTCTTTTAATCTAATCTCACAAAGTTTGACTATTCCACCACCACTGCAAAAACCTTCAAAAGAACCAGCTTTATTATATCCCATAGGTCCTTCATCATTAAGTCTTATATGACCTATTTCGCCAGCCATATCGGAAGCCCCCCTATATAATTGCCCATTTAATATAAGTCCAGCACCCAAACCTGTACCAAATGTAAAAAAAGCCATATTAGAAGTATTATTTCCAGCTCCCCATAAATATTCGGCTATTGCACAAGCATTGGCATCATTCTCTAATTTTGAATGTATATTTAAGTGTTCATCAAAATATTTAACTATTTCTACATTTTTCCATTGAGGTAAATTAGGGGGACAAATTATGATTCCATCTTTACTAGAAAGAGGTCCTCCACAACTTATACCAATACTTTCTATATTACCATATTTAGATTGATAGTCTTTTATTATTTCAACTACATTTTTTAATGTCGATGAACTATCTAATGTTTCAAATTTTTCTTTTGCAAAAATTTCAGGGCTACTACTTCCTATTATTACTGAAGTTTTAGTACCGCCTATATCTACTCCAACTATATTAGACATATAAACCTACATAAAAATATTGATTAGATAACATTATAAAATATTATCTAATCAATAATAAAATTTATTTTGAATTATTTTATAGTATCAATATTTTCTAAAGTAACAACATTTACTCCAGTATCCAATAATCTAGTAACTTCTTTTCCATCTATTATATCTACAGCAGACTGCAATCCATCAAATCCCATTTTATAAGGATTTTGAACTACAGTAGCTTTTAATGTACCATTTTCTAAAGCTCTGATTGTATCCTGCGATTTATCAAAACCAACTAACATAACAGTATCTTTTTTACCCATATCTTCTATAGCTCTTGCAACTCCTACTGTAGAACCTTCATTAGAAGCAAAGAATCCAACCAAATCAGGATTAGCTGTCATTATATCAGTAGCTATATTCAATGCTTTAGCTTTATCTCCATCAGAATATTGTACAGAAACTATTTCTATTTCTGGAGCTATTTCTTTTATTCTAGCTTCAAAACCTTTACCTCTAGCTATAGCAGTAGCAGCAGCAGGTTGGGCATGAACTATTCCTATTTTTCCTTTTGAATTTACTAATTTAGCAAAAGTATCAGCAGCTAAAGCACCAGCAGCCTCATTATCAGTAGATAAGAAAGAATCATAATCTTCTGTAGTAATTCCTGAATCTATCAAAACAAGAGGTATATTAGCAGCTTTTATTCTAGCAGCAACAGGAACCAAAGCAGCAGCATCAGAAGGAGCTAATAATATAGCATCTACTTGTTGATTTATAGCATCTTCAGCCATACGAGTTTGTTCATTAGGATCAGTTTTTCCAGCAGGAGCTCTGAATATTAATTCCACATTTCCCAATTCAGCAGCTTTATCCTCAGCACCTTTCTTAACTGAAAGCCAATGTTCATCTATGGAATCCATTGTTATTAATACTATCTTTTTAGAGTCACCTGAAGCAGAACTTGAAGATTTATCAGTTCCTGCATTACCTTGACATGACAAAATTAAACTAGATATAATAAAAATTGAAAATAATATTTTTTTCATATAGAAATCCTTTATTAATTATAATGAGCTATATTTAATTAGTATAGTAAAATATACTATGATTGTCAATTAATATGTATTTTGAAGTATAATTATTGAATAGTTATAAAATAAATACATATAAACAATTAAATATATAAAAAAATTACAAACTATTTTTATATGAAATATTTTGTTAGATAAACAATATTTTATAAATAATACTCTATTCTTTCACTCTATTTGAAGCATCATTAATATCAAGTTTATAAAGCTCATCAATAAATGCAATAGAAAAACTAGCAGGTCCTTGAGCTTTCTTTGCAGCAGATTCTCCTGCTGAAGCCATTATACACATAGCAGATGCAGCAGCAATCAAAGGTTCAGACACAGCAATCATAGCACCTGTAATTGCAGTAGAAGTACATCCCATACCAGTATTAATAGGCATTAAATTAGAACCACCACTTATATATAAAACTCTATCTCCATCTGTAATGATATCAGTTTCTCCGCTTATACTTACAACTGTATTATATTCTTTGCCTAAATGTTTACCAGCTTCCAATGCCATATTAACATTAGCAGTGCTGTCTACTCCTTTTGTATTTACACTTTCACCAGAGAGAACCATTATTTCAGAAGCATTACCTCTTACAACTTTAGGATTATAATTTTTAATCAAATCAATAGCTGTTTTAGTTCTAAGTTTAGTAGCTCCAGCTCCAACTGGATCAATAACAAAAGGAACATTTTTTTTATTTGCTATTTCACATGCACTGTACATAGCCTCAATAGAATTTTTAGTTAATGTACCAATATTAATAACCAATGATGAAGCTATAGAAAGCATATCTTCAAATTCTTCTTTTTCAAATGTCATAACAGGAGAAGCTCCTACCGCAAGCAATGCATTAGCTGTAATTTGCATAACAACATAGTTGGTAATATTATGAACTAAAGGACTTTTTAATTTCATATTTGAAATTGCTTTAGATATTTCATTTTGTAATGTATTCATTTTATACTCCTTATTTATAATAAATTAAATAATCTATCTCAAAAATAAATATGCAAAAGGTACTGCCAATATCAAAGAAAGTATTATTCTTTCTATCCATATAATAATAATATCTCTTATTCTTATAGGAATATCAGTAGCAAGCATACAAGGAATAGGTGCAGCAAAGTAAAGTATTTCAGAAACACATACTATAGCTATTACACTTTTAGCCAATTGACTTGAATCCATAATAATACTTGAAGAAGAAAACATCTCTACTATTGTTATAGAGCAAGCCTTGGCAACTGTATAAGCCTCATTGCCTAAACCTAATAATTTAGTGAAAGGAAGAAATATATAACTTACAAAATCAAATAAAGGCGTATAATTAACTATTAGTAAACCTATAAATGTTATAGCCATGAAATTTGGCATTATAGATATAGATATTAATAAACCTTCTTTTAAATTTTGTATTATATTGTTTAAAAAATTACTTGATTTATCAGCTACACTTACACCTTCATACAATGCCTTTTTAAAAATATTTCCACCTGTGAATTTAGGTTCTTCAATTATATCTCTATTCAAATAACCTTTATCTGATTTGTTTCTCAAAGGGTAAAGCCTCACTGTAATTGCAGTAACTATAAATGTTATAGCCAAAGTTCCCCAAAAATATATATTCCATTTATCTATTATACCCAAAGTTTTTGCAACAACAACCATAAATGTAGTTGATACGGTTGAAAATCCCGTAGCTATTATGCATGCCTCTTTCGTAGAATAATAACCTTCTTTATAAACTTTATTTGTTATAAGAAGTCCCACAGAATAACTTCCTATAAAAGAAGCCAATGCGTCTATAGAAGACATACCTGGCGTTTTCCAAATAGGACGCATTATATAACGCATAAATATTCCTACAAAAGCCATAAGTCCGTAATCTATTAAAAAAGATAAACATACTGCCCCTATTGGTATGAGAATCGCAACTTGTGTAAGAAGCCTATATGAAAAAGGCAGCATATTCGGTTTATGAAAATCTGATGGTCCCAATTTAAAATATGCCATTATAACAAAAGGTATTGCCAAAACTTTTATAAATGAAAATACTATTTCTGTTTTATTTTTATTCCAAGATTTATTGATAAAAGGATATATCCCTCCTATCATTGTAATAATTATACCATAATAAGGATCTACAAATGGAATCTTTCTTATAAAACTAACTAAATGATCTATTGGTATTGATTTAACTCCATTAATATTTATTGTTATAAAAAACATAAATACACCAAAAGCACTTAAAATAATAAATTTTAGATAAGATAATTTGCTATACTTAATATCACTCAAATTATTATTAATAGTTTTTGAATTAGAAATATTACTCATAAAAAATCCTAATATATATATGAATTAATAATTTAGAGAAACCTTAATGAAAAAATTACAAGTGCATAAAAAATAAAAAACGAGACCAATTTTAGAAAACTGATCTCGTATCTAATCAATACAAAATATTTCCCTACACTGGCATTATCCAACAGGTTATAAGGGTCTAAGTTTTAAAATAGAAATTAAACTTACTCTCAGCCTTTTAAGCTCCCCTAAATATATATTTTATTATACCTTAAATATTTATTATTTCAAGTTTAAAATAATTATTTATGAAAATAGTCATATATATTATTTGCCGCCTTATAGCTTATACCAGGTATATTTCTAATACTTTCAAAAGATGCTTTTTTAATATTATCTATATTTATAAAATGAACATAAAGTTTTTCTATAGTTTTCTTTCCAATACCTTCTATACTCTCAAGCTCGCTTTTAACCATTTCCCTACTTCTCTTTTTACCATGACTCGTATTAACCCATCTATGAGTTTCATCTCTAACCTTTTGCAAAAATAATCTTGCAGGTTCATTATCACTCAATTGAACAGGCTTATCCATGTTAGGAAGATATATTTCTTCAAACTTTTTAGCAAGTGCCATTATAGGCTGTCCATTTATATCAAGTTCTTTTAAAGCTTCTATTGCTGAATTGAGCTGTCCTCTTCCTCCGTCTATAAGTATTAAATCTGGAAAAGTTAAATTCTCTTCTTTGAGTCTTTTATATCTTCTGTAAACTGCCTCTTTTATAGATGCAAAATCATCTATACCTGTAACTGTTTTCATATTAAATATTCTATAATTCTTATTGTCAGAAACTCCATTAACAAATCTCACCATTCCAGCCATAGTATAGCTTCCTTGAATATGTGCTATATCAAAAGATTCTATGATAGTAGGATCTTTTTTCAATTTGAATATTTCCTTAAGTCTTGTTATGCCTAAAGGAACTTCTCTAATCAAAGCCTTTTCTTTAAATAAATGTTTGGCATTCTCATTTGCTATACTCATTAATCCTTTTCTGCTCTTATCCAATCTTATATCTACTTCTCTTCCTGAAACCTCTTTTAAATAATCTTTTATTATATCCGCATCTATAAGTGGAAAATCTGTAAATATAGAAGAAGGTATTAAATTGGCATGAGTATAGTATTGTGTAAAAAATGCTGAAAGTATCTCAGAATATTTTGATATGCCCATCTCTTCATAATATTCATCATTATTATTAGGAGACTGCATACTAAAAGTTTTTCTATCTACAAGTTTACCACTCTTTATGGACAGAATAACTATAATATAATTTACATTCTCTCCATAAGCTCCTATTATATCAATATCATCACTTTCAGGTATATATATGCTCTGCTCAACAGTTATATATTTAAGCAAATCAATTTTATCCCTCAAATCTTTAGCAGCTTCAAATTCTAATTTCTCTGCATGAATAAACATATTCTCCTTTAATCTTGAAGTAAGTTCATCTACATTACCTTCAAGAACCATTATAGCATCATCAATCGTTTTATCATAATCCTCTTCGCTAATCAAATCTGCACAAGGAGCTGTACATTTCCCTATATGATAATATAAACAGGGTCTTATAGGTCTTTTTAATGGAAAGTCATATTTACATCTTCTTAATTTAAAATTATCAATTACAAATTTTACTATATTGTCAGCTTTCTCAGCAGCAACATAAGGACCATAATATTTTTTATATTTCTTTGAATTTTCCTTATCTATAACATTTCTAGCCTTAATAACTCTTGGAAAACGTTCATTGGTAACCGCTACAAATGGAAATGATTTCTGATCTTTAAGAAGTATATTATAATGTGGCTTATGCTTTCTTATCATCTCCGCTTCTAATATTAAAGCCTCAACCTCATTTTCTGTTAATATATAATCAATATCTCTAATATGCTCAACTAATGCTGTTGTTTTTGCATCTTTATTTGAATTATTAAAATACGATGAAACTCTCTTTTTGAGCGATTTTGCTTTACCTATATAGATTATAGTTTCTTTATCATCTTTCATAAAATATACTCCAGACTTATCTGGAATACATTTTAATTTTTCATATATATAGCTCTTTACTTTATTATTCATAATCTATTAATTTAGATTTTTTTACTAATTATACATAAAATTTCAAAATTGTCAAAAAAGCAATATATATTACATTTTATATTTTTTTACTATCTATAAATAGTATTTTATAGAATATTATTAATTTTTTAAATCAGTATATTAAAAACTGATAATTAATATCATGTATTTTAAATAAATTTATTTCTAACAACAGCAACAAAAAATTATGAACCAATAAGATTCGTTATTATTATACTATTTCAAGATTATTATTTACTTGAATCTTTAGTTTCCCAAGGAAATAAAAGCCAATTATCATGATTAATATTTTTATAACTGTATTTAGGTTTTATTTTACTTGTATGCTCTCTTACAAATAAAGTTGCTATATCAAATTTCTGATCATCGAAATATCTTAAAGTTTCACCTGTATCTGATATATCATCTACTATTAAAGCAGCCTTATTTTTTACTTTAAGCCTCCAAACCTCTTCCATATTAAGAACCATAGGAATTTTAAGTTTATGCGAAAGCATAACTGCAGGAACTAATCCTCCTCTTGCCAAACCATAAATAACTTCATAGCGTATATTTGAATCTTCTATCTTTTTTGCCAATACTTCAATAGCTTCATTTATATTTTCCCAAGAAATTATATCATACTCCATTATAAAACTCCTATATAAATTAAGCACGCAAATTAATATTAAATCTAGTTTTAAGCATCTCAAGTAAAGAAGTTTCAACAGTATTAATATCTTCTTCTCTCAAAGTTTTATTAGGATCATAATAAGTTATAGATATCGCAATGGACTGCTTTCCTTCATCCACCTGCTCACCCACATACCTATCAACAACATCAACATTCTGTATTATACTGTTAAATTTAGTTATGGATTTTATAACTTTATTAAACTCTATATCATTACTGCATACTAAAGCTAAATCTCTGAATACAGCAGGATATTTTCCTATATCTTTTAACTTCTGTTTTTTTACTCTCTCTTTTACAAGCTTCAAAGTTTTTCTAATATCAATATCTAAAAGGTACACTTCGCTATTTATATCAAAAATCTTCAAAATTTTAGGATGAAGTCTTCCAATAACACCTATTTTCTCTCCAAATATAATAATATCAGCAGACATAGTAGGTATAAACCATTTATGTTCTTTAGGTATCAAATTATAATCAGTACATTTTAAATCTTTTGTTAAAAGCTCTTCAGCAACTCCGCTCATATCAAAAAAGTCATAAGCTCTGACATCTTTATTCCATAATTTTTCCTGATAAAGTCCGAACATAACAGCAGATAAATGCTTCTCTTCAACAAACTTTTCATTTTCTTTATAAAAAATATTTCCAATCTCAAATAAAGCTCCATTTTTATGCCTGTGATTTTGATTATAAGCAACGCTATTAAGAAGAGAAACTAAAGTTGTAGGTCTTAATACATCCATTTCATTAGTTAATGGATTTACTACCTTTATTAACTTATCTTCTTCTATTCCCAAAGACTTAAATACATTACTATCCCCCATAGAATACTGTTTAGTTTCATAAAGTCCGTAAGAAGCCATTCTATGTTTTACAAAACTAATCTCTGAATAATCAGTATTTATAGGATTACATTTAATATGAGGCACATTTGAATCTATATTATTATATCCGTAAACTCTTGCAATCTCTTCTATTAAATCTTCTGCTATAGATAAATCATGTCTATAAAAAGGTATATCAACTTTTAAATTATTCTCTCCAAGTGCTGAAGCTTTGAATCCGTATCTTTTGAATATAGAAGATATTTCCATCTTATTCATATTAAGACCCAAATATTTTTGTACAAGTCCGCAGTCAAATACTATTCTATTAACTTCAAACTGCTTAACATTAACCTCTTTGGATCTTGAAGCTATTTTACAGGAATTATCTAAAGTTACTATTAAATCTACAACTCTATTTAAAGCTGCTAGTGTAAGAGTATGATCTATTTCTCTTTCAAATCTATATGAAGCATCAGTTTTTGTATTAGATGCTATTGTAGATTTTTTCACAGCTATATGATCAAAATATGCACTTTCTATCAATATTGTTTTTGTTTCATCTTCAATCTTTGTAGAATCGCCACCCATAACTCCAGCAATACCTATAGGTTTTTCACTATCTGCAATAACCAAAACTTCATCTGTGAGATCTATATCCCTTCCATCAAGAAGTTTAATTTTCTCTCCAATTCTAGCATCTCTCACTATAATCTTACTGTCTTTTACCTTATCAAAATCATAAGCATGAAGAGGCTGACCATATTCAAGCATAACATAATTTGTAACATCAACAATATTATTAACAGGATTAATACCACACATTTTTAATCTTTTCTGCATCCAATCAGGAGAAGGTCCTACCGTTATATCTTTTATAAGTCTTCCTACATATTTGTAACAGCTTTCCTGATTTTCTACAGTTATATCTATATTTCCGCCTGCAGCATCATAAGTATTAACAGAAGGAATACTTACTCTTCTCTCTAAAACCAAAGAACATTCACGGGCAAAACCTATAATACTGACCAAATCTCCCCTATTTGCCGTAATTTCAACATTGAATATATGATCTGTACTTCCAACTATAGTAGAAAGGGAATTCCCTAATATACTATCTTTGTCAGCATGAACTTTCTCTATATCTTCGTCTAATACCCAAATACCATAAACACCCTCTGCTTCCTCATAACCTAATTCAGTTCTGGAACATATCATACCATTACTTTCAAAACCTCTTATAGAAGCCTTCTTAATTGTAAGACCATTAGGAAGTTTGGCACCTATCATAGCTATAGGAACATATATTCCTTCTCTTACATTGGAAGCACCACAAACTATAGAGAGTACATCTCCATCTCCTACATCAACCTTACAAACGCTTAATTTATCAGCATCTGGGTGTTTATGTACGGATATTATTTTTCCAATAATAACTCCCGGTATGTCTCCTCCTGTTGTTTCTATTGACGAAATTTCACTTCCTGCAAGAGTTATTTTTTTAGCAATTTCTTCTACATCAAATCCGTCTAAATTAACAAACTCTTTTAGCCAACTTAATGGAACTCTCATTATTGTACCCTCAACTTAATTCAGTTATAAATATTTTTTATTATTATCACATACCAATATAACAAATAAATAAATTTACTTGCCATTATATATTACACTCTATTAAACATACTTAACTAAATATTTTACCATTGCTTTAAAAAATCTATATCATTTTCATAGAACATTCTTATATCAGTAATACCATATTTAATCATAGCAACTCTTTCTATACCCATACCAAAAGCAAAACCAGTATATTTATTTATATCATAACCTACATGCTTAAATACATTAGGATGAATCATACCAGCCCCCATAAGTTCAAGCCACCCCTCACCGCCACATGTCTTACATCCGATTCCACCGCATATTACACAAGTAGCACTTAAATCAGCCCCAGGTTCTACAAATGGAAAATAATCTGGTCTTAATCTTATCTGAGTTTTATCTCCAAACATCTTTTTACAGAATAATTCTAATATCCCCTTTAAATCATTAAAACTTATTCCACTATCAACCATAAGCCCTTCAACCTGATGAAATACAGGTGAATGTTTTGAATCTATAGCATCTCTTCTGGCACATTTACCAGGCGATACAACAGCTATAGGTGGAGGAGTTTCAAGCATAGTTCTTATTTGCATTCCTGATGTATGAGTTCTAAGTACATGCTCTTTAGATACGAAAAATGAATCATGACTATCTCTTGAAGGATGATAATATGGTATATTTAATGCCTCAAAATTATGAAAATCATCCTCTATTTCATTACCTTCTACTACTCTAAAACCTATTTCTGTTAAAATAGAAACTATTTCCTCTTCTACTCTTGTAAGTAAATTAATAGATGCAGATTTTGGTCTTCTGCCCGGCATTGTTATATCTATTTTATTTTTTTTTAAAGAAGATATAAACTCCATTTCAGATATTTCATTCTTTTTATCTGATAAAGCAGTTTCACAATAATTCTTTATTTCATTTATTTTTCTGCCCAATTCTCTTTTTTCATCTATGTTATCGATAAAAGATAAACCTTTTAAAAGTTCTGTTATCTTACCTTTTCTTCCAAAATAACGAATTCTTATATCATCTATTTCTGCCTGAGTATTCGCATTTTCTATACTGTTTTTTAAAAAGCTATGAAGCTCCTCTAGATTCTCCATTGTTTTTCCCTAAAATAAAAAATTAACTCTATTATTATATCATAAAATTATTTTCAATACAATAAAAAAATAACATAATAAATGTATGAAAATATCAAATAAAAATCATAATTTTTTTTGAATATTTTTTATAATTTTTTCACTTTCTTCAAAATATTAGCATTATATATATAATATAATACCTTTTATATTTTATTAAATCACTTGGTATTTTATTACATAATTTAACTACATAATATAAAAAAGAAGTATTATTATATCCTAATTATTGAATTAAAGCATCTCCCAAACATACACCGCTCTCTTTTAATATAAACTCATCTTCATACTCAAAATAATCATTTCCTATTTCCTAATCAAATGAATACTTTTTAGCAAAATATTTTCTGTACTCTATATTTACCCTCTTTTTTGAATAAACATAAATATCATAATCAGGCATATCATCATTGATTAAACTGCCACTAGAACCTGACAGAACTATAGAATCAATATCATTATTTTGAATTACAATATTTATATTCATAATGATATTTATACTAAATCAATATCTTTAATTATATAAAAGTATTATATACAAAAACACTGAAATTATTTTCTTCTTTTGATAAAAAACTTCATAACCTCATTAACATAATCGCTTGAAGTATCTAAAATAATTCTTTCTATTGAATTTCTTTTTAAAAATTCAAGTCTGTCTTCCATCATTTTATTTTGCTCATTAAAATATTCTTCTCTTATTTTTTTATTAGACATATCAAAATAAACATAATCTTCATTCTCTAAATCGGATAATACTAAAGTACCTCCTAAACTAGGTAGATTATATTCCAAATTATCATTAACCAAGCATACTATAAAATCATGGCGTTTTCTAGTAATATCAATTTCTTTTTTAGGAAGATCTGAACATGCATCCGTTATCAAAAATGTAATACTATCTCTTTTCTGTATTCTATTAAAATATTCTAATGCATTAGCTACATTGGTCTTAGCACTTTTAGGCTGAAATTCTATAAGTTCTCTTATTATTCTAAGAACATGATTTTTACCTTTTTTAAGTGGAATAAATTTTTCCACCGTATCAGTAAATATTAAAAGCCCTACTTTATCATTATTTTTCAAAGCTGAAAAACTGAGTAATGCACTAAGTTCAACAATCAAATTATGCTTTGTTTTTGTAAATCCAAAATCTGTAGAAGCAGAAAAATCGGTAAGTATTATAACACTAAGCTCTCTTTCCTCTCTGAATCTCTTTATAAAAGGCTCATTATATCTAGCACTTACCTTCCAATCCATAGCTCTAACATCATCGCCTATAGCATATTTTCTAACCTCATCAAACTCTATACCATGACCTTTAAAGGCTGAATGATACTGACCTGAAAAATATGAATTAACTATTTTTGAAGTTTTTATCTCTATTTGTCTAACGGATCTAAGTAAATCCTGAGTTGTTATATTATTATCTTTAAACATTATAAGCCTGTAACTTTTATAAAAAATGATTGTTGCAATATTATATTATAAAAAATAAAAAAACAATAGTTTTTAATTACAGCAAATATAAAAATATTATTTAGCTCCATTAGACTTTAGAAAATCAACCATCTCTTTTTGTTCTTTTTCCTGAGCCATAGTTAAAGCTGTTTTTCCATTAGTAGCCTTATAATTTATATCAGCACCAGCATCCAATAATACTTGAGCCATTTCCATATTTCCTTTAATTGCAGCTCCCATTAATGCTGTATATCCTTCTTTAGTTACCGCCTCAATATCAGCACCAGATTTAAGTAAAGCCTCTACAATAACTATATGATCCTCTATAGCAGAAACTATTAATGGGCAATAACCTACATTATCAGCTTTATTAATATCAGCATTATTTTTTATAAGTTCTTTTACAACATCATTATAACCATCTATACATGCCGCTAATATAGGAGTAGTTCCATCATCGGCTGTAATATCTATATCCGCCTTATTCTTTATCAATTCTTTTACAACTTCTATTCTTCCAAATCTTGAAGCGTATATTAATGCACTTCCTCCATTAGATCCCTTTTCATTTATATTGGCTCCAGCTGAAATTAATGTTTTTACAATATTAATATCTCCTATAATAGATGCCATCATTACAGCACTGTCCCCAAAATTGTTTTTTTCATTAACATTTACGCCCAATTTTACAAGTTCTGATACAATATCCGCATATCCACTGTCGGATGCAATCATTAAAGGAGTACTTCCATTTACATCTTTCACATTAATATCAGCCTTTGCATTAATAAGCATTTTAAGAGTTGATAAATTCCCATTAACACAAGCCCACATTATTACAGTCCAGCCATCTTTGTTTTTTATACCCAAATCAGCACCATTAGATATAAGTTCTTTTACAGTACTGCTTTTTCCTTCTAATATCGCAGCCATTATCGGTGTATTTCCAAAATTATTACCAATATTAATATCTGCCCCACTTGATATAAGTTCTTTTACTATTTTGTCATAGCCAAGTAAAGATGCCCATATTAAAGGAGTATTTCCTTCAGAGTCTTTTATATTTAAATCGGCTCCATTTGATATTAATCTTTTTAAAGTATTAACATCATTATTGGCAATAGCTTTTATTATTGGTATATTAACAGGAGGTTCTTGAGGCTCTTGAGAATATACAATATTTACAAATAATAAAAACATCATAATAATAACAGATGATTTACTTAACATAATAATCCCCAATTGATGATATTATCCCATTATAATATAAATGATACAATATTTAACTATATTATTTTTGATAATGAATAAAACATAAATAAAGGCAATACTATTTTTTATAGAATTGCCATTTATATATCATAAGTAAAATTACTATTGCTGAAATAATACTGCTTTAAAATTTCTTCCTATATTATCAGCAACTTCATAGTAATGATTAGCTGCTTTTTCTTCAAATACTTCATTTAAGCATTCTTTGAATAAACCAAGCCAAACATCAAAAAGTTTAATATCAAAAGGTAATAAATTAATATGAGACTGAACAGGATTTCCCATATACAATCTTTCATTCAATAACATAGTTTTCCAAAACTTAGCTATTTTTTCTTTATGCCTTTCCCATGAAGCATCATCAATTCCTACTGACCCATTAAATATAGGTCCTAATTGCTCATGAGTTCTAATTCTAGCATAAAATATATCCATAAGTTTTACTATGCCTTCATTATTTATTTCAGTATATTTCATAGTATTGTCCTTAAAACTATAATATTATATATAATACAATAAAATGGTATTAATTACAACTATTGATATAAAAAGTTTTATTTATTTTAGATATATTTCTTTAATATAAAAAAGCGAAGAAAGTATAAGTTACAATCTCCGCTTTCAATTTATATAAAATCACTATTATTTTTTAGTATAATCGTAGAAACCTTTACCTGTTTTCTGACCTAATAATCCACCTCTAACCATTTTTCTAAGTAAAGCACTAGCTCTATATTTAGGATCTCCTGTTTCTTTAAGAAGAACATCCATAATAGCAAGTACTATATCAAGACCAATTAAATCACCTAAAGCAAGAGGACCCATAGGATGATTAGCACCTAATTTCATAGCATTATCAATACCCTCAGCAGAAGCAATACCCATAGCATATAAATCAATAGCTTCATTAATCATAGGAACAAGTATACGATTAACTACAAAACCAGCAGTTTCATTAACCTCTACAGGAGTTTTACCTATTTCTTCAGATATTTTAATGATTTTTTCAACAACATCTCTAGGAGTATTAATACCAGAAATAACTTCAACCAATTTCATAACAGGAGCAGGATTGAAGAAATGCATACCTAGAACAGGTCTGCCTACTCCAGCACCAATTTCAGTAATAGAGAGAGAAGAAGTATTAGAAGAAAATACGCAATCAGGTTTACAAATCGCATGAAGGTCCTTAAAAGTATTCTTTTTTACTTCCAAATTTTCAAAAGCAGCTTCAACTATTAAATCAGCATCTTTACAAATATCTTTTAAACCTGTAGTGATTTTAGCCAAAATTTTATCAGCATCAGCCTGCTGCATTTTACCTTTAGCAACTCTTCCAGCAAATCCTTTAGCAATTCTATCCTTACCACCTGCTGCAAATTCTTCTTTTATATCGCACAAATAAACCTCATAACCTTCTGTTTGAGCAAAAGCCTGTGCTATACCAGAACCCATAGCACCTGCACCAATTACACCTACTTTCATTTTTTAACTCCTTATTTTTTATTATTATAAGCCGTAAACTAATTTTAATAATATTATAAAACGATATCAATTTACAGCTAAAAATTATAAATATTAGAAAATTTATATAAAAAATCTCATATTATTATTTATTAATAAATTTTTCTACTTTTCTCTTTTCTAAGAAAGCCTTCATACCTTCTTTTTGATCTTCTGTTTCAAAACAATCGCCAAATAATTTTTCTTCTATAACGATAGCTTTGTCCATATCAACCTGTAAACCTTCATTAATAGCTTTTTTACTATTTCTTACAGCTATAGGAGCAGCAGCAGCTATAGAATTTGCCAATTTTTCAGCAGCACCCATAAGTTCAGCTTGAGGATAAACAGCATTAACAAGTCCTATTCTAAAAGCCTCATCAGCTTTAATATTTTTACCAGCATAGATCATCTGTTTAGCCATGCCCATACCAACTATTCTAGGAAGTCTTTGAGTACCTCCAAAACCAGGAGTAATACCAAGACCTACTTCAGGTTGACCAAATATAGCATTATCTGAACATATACGAATATCACAACTCATAGCTATTTCACATCCGCCACCTAAAGCAAAACCATTAATAGCAGCTATTACTGGAATAGGGAAAACTTCTATTTTTCTAAATACATCATTACCTTTCTTACCGAAAGCCTCTCCTTCTGATTTACTTGCAGTACTCATCTGAGATATATCAGCTCCAGCAACAAAAGATTTATCTCCTTCACCTGTTAAAATTAAACATCTTATTTTATTAATATCTACAGAATCAAAAGTTTTTTCAATTTCATCTAAAACTTGAGAATTAAGGGCATTAAGAGCTTTTTCTCTGCTGATGGTAATAATACCAATCATGCCTTTTTCTTCATATTTAACAAATTCCATCCGTATCTCCTTTAAACTATAAAAAAGTTATTATCGCTTGTATAAAATATTATTTACTATATTTAATAGTAAATGTTATTAATTATATTGCAGATTCAATATAATTTTTAATATTAGCCTTTGCATTAAATTAATAACACAAAGGCTATATTATTAATAACCTTATTAATAAATTATCTCATTATCTTAATCATACTCAAAACACTATTTTATAAAAAATAATTAATTATACTATTCTCTTTCTACTATAGTAGCACAGCCCATACCACCACCTATACAAAGAGTAGCAAGACCTCTTTTAGCATTTTTAGCTTCCATTTCATGAAGTAAAGTAACAAAAATTCTGCAGCCTGAAGCACCTACTGGGTGACCTAAAGCAATAGCTCCGCCATTAGGATTAAGCTGTTTTTCAACATCAATACCCAATTCTTTACCAACAGCAACTGATTGAGCTGCAAAAGCTTCATTAGATTCAATAATATCAAAATCTTTAATAGTTAATCCTGTTCTAGCTAATAATTTTTTAGTAGCAGCAACTGGTCCAATACCCATAATTCTAGGTTCAACACCACCTAAACCGCCTGTAATCCAAGTAGCCATAGGTTTAATTCCTAATTCTTTGGCTTTTTCTTCACTCATAACAACAACAGCAGCAGCTCCATCATTTATGCTTGAGGAATTACCTGCTGTTACTCTTCCACCATCTGGTTTAAAAGCAGGTTTTAATTTGGATAAAGTTTCTACTGTAGTTCCAGCTCTTGGACCTTCATCTTTGTCTACAACTACATCGCCTTTTTTAGTCTTAATAGTAACAGGAACTATTTCTTTTTTGAAAGCACCAGCTTCCTGAGCTTTTACGGCTTTCTGCTGAGAGTTAGCTGCAAATGAATCTAATTCTTCACGAGTAAGTTTCCAATCATCACAGATATTTTCTGCAGTTATACCCATATGGTAATTATTGAATGCATCCCAAAGAGCATCATTAACCATAGTATCTATTACTGTATCATTACCCATTCTGTAACCATAACGGGCTTTTTTAAGAGCATAAGGAGCCAATGACATATTTTCTGTACCGCCTGCAACAACTATATCAGCATTGCCTGCAGCTATCATATTAGCAGCCATATTTACAGCATCAAGTCCTGAACCGCAAACTACATTTATTGTCATAGCTGGTACTTCTACTGGAAGTCCTGCTTTTATAGAACATTGACGAGCCACATTCTGACCCTGTGAAGCCTGTATAACACAGCCCATATATACCATATCAACTTGATTAGGGGCTACTTTAGCTCTATTCAAAGCCTCTTTTATTACTATTGCACCCAATTCAGAAGCTGGAACTGTACTTAAAGCTCCTCCCATACTTCCTATTGCTGTACGGCATGCACTTGCTATTACTATTTTTTTAGACATATTTTTATCTCCAAAGAATTATTAATTTTAACCGCATTTTTATAATATCAATGCGTTGCTTTTAGTATAGTACATTTTTTTTACAATTTCAATTAAATATAATATTTTTTGTTATACCTATGTATTGTATACAATTTTATGAATACAAATTTAATTAATACTTCTTATTGACAAATGGATTATTATTCATATACTAAAAAACATGAAACTTATGCCAAAAATAGAATTTAATTTAAGCAGTTTTATTATTGACTAAGCAGTCATTTATTAGGGTTATTTCTCATTGTAAAATCGGAGTACAATGGGCTAGTCCTATTATGATACCTGCAGGGGCTTTAATAGTAGTAGATCCAGCAAAAACGGCTATGGCTATTGCATATGGTGATAGCTGAACTAATATGATACAACCTTTTTTAGCTTTACTAGCACTTGGTATAGCAAAACTTGGAGTAAGGGATATTATGGGATATACTCTTATTGTTTTAGTTGTAAGTGGTATTGTGATAGGATTAGGTATTACTATATTCTAATATTAGATAAATATTTGATAAAAAAGGTTGGATTAAATTTATCTAACCTTTTTTTATTTTAAAAAAAATATATAATAAGATGAATGAATAAAAATATAATGAAACTTCCGCAATCTGTAGCTAATCGTATAGCTGCTGGAGAGGTTATAGAAAGACCCGCATCTATGCTTAAAGAATTATTGGAAAATGCAATAGATTCTGGTGCTTCTGATATTGAAGTATTCGTAGAAGAAGCTGGTATTAGAACTATGATAGTAGAAGATAATGGAAACGGAATAAGATTCGATGAACTTCCTTTAGCTGTTACACATCATGCTACGAGTAAAATACATTCTATAGAAGATTTAGATTTTATATATACATTAGGATTTAGAGGAGAGGCTTTGGCTTCTATATCGGATGTTACAAATTTAGAAATAGTTTCAAAAAGTATAGAAGAGAAAAATGGAGGTAGAATAATAGTAGAAGGCGGTAAAATAATAGAACATAAACCAGCTGCTGCTTCTCAAGGAACGAAAATTATAGCTAAAAATTTATTCTTTAATATACCTGCTAGATACAAATTCCTGAAAAATGTTTCCAGAGAATTTTTCTTAGTAAAAGAAGTTTTTGATACAGAAGCTTTAGTACAGCATAATATTTCTATGAAACTTAAAAATAATAGTAAAGTTGTAAGTTCATATATTAAAGCTGATTCTATAAAAGATAGAATAGAAAATTACTTATCTGATAACAATGTATTTAGAAATTTAATAGAAATTGAAATAGAAAAAGATGGAACATTGATTTACGGCTTATTTTCAAATTCAAAAATAAGTCAGTCTATGAGAAAAAATAATTTCATATTTCTAAATAACAGACCAATAGAAAATAGAGTTCTTGCCTATGCTATAAAAAATGCATATTCAAATGCTATACCAAAAGAGAGATATCCTTTTTTCTTTTTATACATAAATATCGACAGCAGTAAAATAGATGTTAATGTTCACCCTAGTAAAAAAGAGGTAAGAATAAAAAATGAAAGAGAGATTTCTGGTATACTATACAACACTATATCAAAGAATATAAATTTAACAAATAATTTCGATTCTGTTAATATAGAGGTAGATATAGATAAAGATATTACACCTACTTTTCCAATACAGAATAATAATACAGAAAATTATCAAAATAATATAAATAATTCATCAGAATATCAAAACTTTCAGTATAGTAATTCATTGAATAATAATTTTGATTATAATGAAAATATTACAGAAAATAATAATATAGAAAGCGATTATAAAAACACTATAATAGAAGAAAATATTACTAATAAACAAATAAATTCAAATGAAAATAATTATAGCACATATAGTAGTATAAATAATATAAAAAATGATATAAAATTCGGTGAATATACAAGAGCAATAGGACAGGCATTTTCTTCCTATATAGTAGCTGAACGCGGTAATGAAATGTATATAATAGATCAGCATGCCGCTTATGAAAGACTTAATTATGAAAGAATATACAAAACTCTAATATCAAAAAAAATAGAATATGAAAGACTACTCATACCATGCGAAATTGAATACAGAGATTATGAAATAGATATTTTGAATGAAGTAAAAGAATCAATAGAAGCTATAGGTATAAAATTTGAGGCTAATTCTAAACATAGCATTATAATAGAAGATATACCAATATATATACCTAGAAATCAAAAAATTGAAAAAATAATAAAAGACATATTAGATATATACATCAATAAAGGGGATAATAATAATTTAGAAAAAGTAATAAAGTACACCTGTGCCACTATATCATGCAAATACTCTCCAAAGGCTGGAGATAAACTTTCAAATAGCGATATGCAGACATTACTTGATTTGCTTGAAAAAGAAAATATACTTACAAACTGTCCTCATGGAAGACCTTTTGTATTAAGGCTATCAAAAGAATATTTAGATAAAAAATTCTTTAGATAATACTATTTTTATTATTCTTAATTCTACTTCTATTAATAAAAATTATACAAAAATAAACCCATTTTAATTGACAAAGTATAATAATTACTATATAATCCAATTATATCCTATAAGCATATGGGGTATAAAAAAGTATTTATTACATTATTATTGTTTAATATTCTTTTGTATTCTAAAACTTTAGATGAATCGTTCTTTTCCGCTGTAAAAGATAATAATATAAAAAGTTAAATCATATTTAGAGTAAGGTGCAAACTATAATACACTAGATTCTTATGATAGAACAGCTTTAATAAATGCTTCTATATAGATATATGATGATATAGAACAAGTGGCTGATATAAATATTCAAGATAAAGTAAATGCTATAGCATTAATGTATACTGATAGAAATACAAATAGTGGAAAAAGGAGCAGATATTAAAACCCAAGATTACAATGGATACACTTCTTTAATTTCGGCATAGGCAACATCAGAAGTGAGATTTGCTGAAGCATTTGTTAAATTTATAGTAGAACAAGGAGTTGATGAAAATATTGAAAATAACTATGGAGATACTGCTTTAGATATAGCGAGGCTCTTAAACTTAAAAAATTACAGGTATTCTAAAAAAGCTCAAAAAATATAAACTAAATTTTGATGATTAAATTTGTAACTTTACATTTATAGTTAATTTAGTATAATAAAGTCATGAAAGATTTAGAAAAATTAAAGTAAATATTAAATGGATCAATTACAATAAATCATTTAAATAGAATTAATGATTATTTATGAAGTATATAAACAAAATCTAAGATAAATTATGGGTAACATTGTAAATATGAAAGTAATAAAATTATTGAAAAGAATTAACAAAGAAAAAGAATTGGATATATCTGATTATAAAAAAAAATATGTAGAAACGAAAAAAGACAAATTACGTTTTGAGAAAATGCTTCAAAAATCTGTTTCAATGGGGCTTGTCATGAAAAAATCAAGCAAATTGAAACTTACAAATGAAGGAATTAAATATTTAGAGAGAGAATTAAAACAATCAGCAGAAAAAGATAAATATGCATCTAATGATAGAAAAATAAGCAAAATTAAAAAAGATAATAAGTCAGATAAAAAAACAAGCATACCAAAACCTGAAATTAAAATAGATATTAATAATGCTAAAAAAGATGCTGAAATAATAGCAAAGGCATACAATGTACCTACAGAATTTCCAAAAAAATGTATAGAAGAAGCAAAACTACTTCCTGATAGCATGGAAAATGTGGAATTAGAATTTGACAGAATAGATTTAAGAAATATCAGAACAGTAACCATAGACGGATCCGATTCTAAAGATTTTGATGATGCTATAAGTATAGAAAAATTAGATGAAGGCTATAAATTGGGAATACATATTGCGGATGTAAGTCATTTTGTAGTTATTGGAAGTGCTTTAGATAGGGAAGCAAGGAAGAGGGGCAACAGCGTTTATTTAATAGATACAGTTTATCCTATGTTTCCGCATGAGCTTTCAAATGGAATATGTTCTTTAAATGAAGGCGTAAGCAGATTTACAATGACAGTATTCGTAACTATAGATAATAAAGGCAATATAAAAGAAAGTTCATTTCATAAAAGTGTTATAAAATCAAGCAGAAGATTAACTTATGATTATGCTCAGGATATATTAGATTCTATAGAGCAAGATGAAGATTGGCTTGTAGAATTATTAAAAAATGCTGATGATGTAAAAAAAATACTTCTTCAAAAGAGAATAGAAAATGGAAGTATAGAGTTTAATCTCAATGAAACTCAAATAATATTAGATAAAGGAGGAAATCCTAAAGACTTTTTTATTGGAGAGAGAAAAGAAACTCATAAAATAATAGAAGAATTAATGCTCATTGCAAACTGCGAAGTAGCTAAGAGATTAAAAAATATAAAAGGCTCCATATACAGAGTTCATGACAGTCCAGACCAAGAGAAACTTGATACATTCACAAGAATAGCATTCAATAGAGGATATAGAGTTACAAGAGATTCTGACGGCAATTTAGATTTTCATTCATTTATAGAATCTATAATGGGAAAGCCAGATGAAAAATTACTTCTTACCCTACTTTTACGCTCAATGAAGCAGGCTATATATGATGTTAATAACATAGGGCATTTCGGACTTTGTTTTGAATATTATACTCATTTTACATCACCTATAAGAAGATACACAGATTTACTCACTCATAGACTTTTAAAACAGTCATTAGAAGGAATAAATAATTTAAAACCTTCTATGCAGCAATTTTTCACAAACTCCGCTCAATGGTGTTCAAAGACTGAAAGGATAGCAGTTGAATGTGAAAGAAGTTTGGATAAAGTAAAAGCTGCTAGATTCATGAAAGATAAAATAGGAAATGAATATAATGGAATAGTAAGCGGAATCACAAATTTTGGAATATTCGTAGAAATAGAAGATAGAGGAATAGAAGGATTAATTAGATATGCTACTTTAAAATCGCATTATAAATATGATGAGCATGAACAGGCTGCATATAGCGAAGAAGATGAAAAATGGTATACATTGGGCGACAGAATGCGAATAGTAGTTTATAAAGTTGATGTAAAAGAATTATTCATTGACTTCTTACCAGCAAGTGAATTTGATAATAGTTTTGATGATAGAGATATAATAGACAGCAGAGATTTTTTAAAAAAGAAGAAAAAAAACAAAAAAGAAATATATTCAAAAAAATCTCAATCATCTAAAAGCAAAAATAAAAAAAGAAATACAAAATACCGAAAAGAAAAGAAAAAATCTAAAAAGAGAAGATAATTTTTATTTAAAAAAGGTTTTCTTCATTTAATATTTTAGGAAACCTTTTATCAGATATTAAATTTGATAGTATTAATAATATCATTCAGTTTATTAATTTTTTCAACAATTCTTTTTTGTTCTTCTATCGAAGGTAATGGAATATAGAGAGCATTTAAGCTATCAGTATTTAAAGTATTTCCCTTAATTGCTGTTTTAGTATCACCAGATTGAGAAATTAAAGGCATTATTAAAAATAGGTAATTTGTTATTATCTTATCACTATCAATAAATGGATGAATAGATATAATAGCTTCATTATGAAATGCATCTATTCCCAAAATTGATACTTTACCTACTGTAAGTTTAAAACTCATTAAAAGAGTTCCTGCAGTTGATATTCTATTTTTAAATATTTTTTCCATAGAATATTCATTTACTTTTTCTTTAGTTTCATATAGAATACCATCAGGTATAAGATCAGCTATAGAAACCCAAGGAAAAGTAGAATTATCCCAATATTCATTTTCTTTTCTAGGAGGTGTTTTACCCATTGAATATGATACAAGGTTATTAAATCTTACCCAAGTCCAACTATCAGGTATTTCAAAAGGAAGCTCTTCATCTATGCAAACATCTTTCAAAATATTTTTGCCGTCTGTAATTCTTTCATAATATGAACCGTCTTTCTTATATATCTCGCTTGTAGTTTTATCTTTTTTTATCTTGCCTTCTTTTATTAAACTTTCTTTTTCTTCCTTTATGCGTTTCAAAAGTTCTTCTACTGGCTCATCTCTTTTATTTTGCTCTGTGAGTTTGCCTTCAACTGCCATTTGAAGTATTGATTTTTTTAATTCTGATGCTGTCATGTTGCTTCCTATTATTGTTATGCTCGAAAAATCCTATAAACTCCTAGATAATAATTTAAATTTTAATATTGCAGGGCTTTGCCCCGCACCCCAGTTCTTTTATTGGTATAAAAGAACCAAAAAAACTGCATTTATATACAAACAATTAATATTATATTTTTTACTATAAACAAATATTCAAAACTATTTATATATTATTTCAATATATTCATTATGTTATCAAGCACTCTGTCTATATCCGCGTCCAAACTCTTCCTATGCTCCTGATACTGTTTTATAAGTTCGTCCGGTGGAAGTATTTCCTCCTCCTCATTAGGGTATCCGCATAAGTCTATATTATAATTCCTTTCTATTATCTCATCAATACTGTATTTTCTGGTCTTATCAAAACCGTCTGCACTAATCTCTTTTCTATTATTCCACCATTCAAATACTTCATTAAAATGTTCAAGTTTCATAGGTTTAGTTTTTGAGAAGTTTTTATATCCTTCGGGCATATCAAGTCTATACACCCAAGTTTCTTTTGTGGAATGCGTTTTATCAAAGAATAATATATTAGTTGTAATAGATGTATAAGGAGCAAAAACACTATGAGGCATACGCACTATAGTATGTAAGTTAAACTCTTTAAATAATTTTTTCTTTATAGACACTTTTATATTATCAGTACCGAATAAAAATCCGTCAGGAAGTATTACTGCACTTCTTCCATTGAGTTTAAGTCTATACATTATAAGAGTAACAAATAAATCTGCTGTTTCGCTGCTTCTTAAATCAGGCGGGAAATTCATTTTTATATTTTCTTTTTCATTTCCTCCATAAGGCGGATTCATTACTATAATATCAAATTTATCGCTTTCTTTAAAATCTCTTATATAACTTTAAATGGAGCAAGAAATCCGTCATCTATTCCCTGTTTTAAACTATAAGTATAAATAGGATCTCCAAAATAATTAATATTAGAAACATATTTAGTTTCTTTTGGAGTAGCTGTCATACCTATTTGAACGGCACTAGAAAAATATTCTAAAATCCTTCTCCACAATGAATCATCTTTAGCAGAACCTCTATGACACTCATCAACTATAATCAAATCAAAAAAATCTTTGCTGAACTCTCTAAAAATTTCTTTATCTTCATTTGTTATTAATTGCTGATAAAGTGATAAATAAACTTTATAAGCACTATTCATTTTTCTATGTTCTATTTTAATCATAAAGTCTTTAAATATTTTAAAATCTTTATCTTTAGTTTGATCAACTAATATATTTCTATCTGCTAAAAATAATATTTTCTTAGCTAGATTAGCTTCTATAAATCGGTATATAATTTGAGATGCAGTATAAGTTTTTCCTGTACCTGTTGCCATTACAAGAAGTATTCTTTTCTCTCCTTCAGACGCTGCTTTAACAGTTCTATTTATTGCAATTCTTTGATAATATCTAGGACTATTTGAACCCTGTCTGTAATAATAAGGCGATGTAATTATTTTTTCTTTTTCAGTATCTATATTAGAATCTTGTTTATATCTATTCCATAATTCTTCAGGACTAGGAAAATCATATAAAGAAATTTCTCTTTCCTCTCCTGTTATCATATTATGTTCTAAAAATCCAGAACCATTTGAGCTGTATACAAAAGGCAAATCGAGTATATCAGCATAATTAATACCCTGCTGAATTCCATCTCCCAAATTATGTTTATCATTTTTAGCTTCGATCACTGCTAAAGGTATATTTGATTTATAAGATAATAAATAATCTGCTCTTTTTGGTTTATCTCTTACAACATCTTTACCTTTCAATATAAAACGTCCATTAGTAAATGCATACTCATAACTTATTTGATTATCTTTCCAGCCTGATTTTTTAATTGCAGGAGTTATTATTTTCTGTTTTACATCTTCTTCTGTCATATTAAAAACTCCAAAACAAACATTATTTATATTATAAAGTAAAATATAATTTTTACCATATTTTTTACATTAATCATCTTTCACAAACATTATTGACAATATACAATTTTTTCTTACGGAATCTTTTATTTATATAAAAAATCTATGACAAATTAAATTTAT
>NZ_JARHYI010000084.1 GCF_029258575.1 Brachyspira sp.
ACAGAAGCTGTTCGGGCTGTAGTTCCTGCAATAAAATGTTCTATTAACTTTAATTGTTTTTCTCGGCTTAATTTACTTCGTTTCATAACTAAATTATAACAAATTTAAGTTATCTAGGACAGCCCCATATTAAATATATATCATTAATTAAATAAATACCAAAAGTAAATTTGATACACCTTGTTCAGCAATACCTATCATAGAATGCACAGAATGAGGTCTTACTCTTATAATATCTCCTTCTTCTAAGTCAACAATTTCTTCTTCTACAATATATCTTACTTTACCGCTTAATACTATTACCATCTCTTCAGAAGGATGTTCATGATATGGTATAAGCTGATTAGATTTTTGTGCAATAGCATACACTGTGTAGCCTTTATCTGATAAAGTTTCTATTAATCTTTCATCATCTTTCACACAGTCAAATTCTCTTTCAGTTGTTGATTTGTAATAGTATTGTTCAGTCATGATACACCTCATTATTATAATATAATTTCGGCTTGCAGCATCTTAAAATTGAATTTATACAAAAAATCAATTAAATTAAGACTATGTATTTATATAGTATTTTTCCATTTATTAATTAAATTAATAGCATCAAGAGGAGTAATATTATTTATATTCAATTCTTTAATTTCTTTTTCTATCTCACTTTCTTTGATTTCTATAGATTCATTTTTCTTTTCATAAAATGGAAGTATATCTCTTGATTTCTGCGTATTCAATTCTATATTTTCTACTTGAATACCAGCATCAGACTCTAATTTTTTTAATATTTCAGAAGCTCTTTTTATCACTTTATTTGGAGCTCCTGCTATTTTGGCGGCATATATACCATAACTAGATTCAGCTGCTCCCTCAGTAACCTTCTTCATAAATATTATTTCATCTTTATATTCTTCGACTAATACCTTATAATTTTTAACACCTTGTAAATCCTCAAGCATAGTAAGTTCATGATAGTGAGTAGCAAAAAGAGTTTTAGCCTTCTTCTTTTCTTCATTAACTAAATATTCTACTATAGCCCAAGCAATGGAAAGTCCATCATAAGTAGAAGTCCCCCTTCCTATTTCATCCATTATAACAAGACTTTTATCTGTACAATGATTGAGGATATATGCTGTTTCATTCATCTCTACTAAAAAAGTACTTTCTCCTCTTGCTATATTATCGCTTGCCCCTACTCTAGTAAAAATTCTATCAACTACAGATATTTTAGCACTTGAAGCAGGAACGAATGAACCTATTTGAGCAAGTAAAACTATTAGGGCAGTCTGCCTCAAATATGTACTTTTTCCGCTCATATTAGGACCTGTTATTATAAGAAGATGTTCATTACTGTTATCTAAATAAGTATCATTTGGAATGAAGCTTTCTGTTTTTAAATTAACTTCTACAACAGGATGTCTACCCTCTTTTATATCTATTATGCCATCATCTGTTATTATTGGTCTTATGTAATTATCCTCTTTAGCCAAGCATGCCAATGAAGAATAAACATCTATTATAGAAATTATTTTGGCAGTTTTTAATATTGAGTTTAAATATTCATTGGTTTTATTTCTTACTTCAATAAATATATTATATTCTAATGCATAACTTTTTTCATTAGCCTCATTAATAATAGTTTCATATTCCATTAATTTGCTTGTAGTATATCTCTCACTTCCTATTAATGTTTGTCTTTTGATAAAATCATTTGGAACAGATGATACATTTGATTTTGTTACTTCTACATAATAACCTATGACATTATTATACCTTATCTTTAAATTATTTATTCCAGTATCCAATTTATAATTATGCTCAAGTTCCTCTATCCAAGAACGCCCCTCTCTCCTAGCTTCATTATACTTTTTTAATGTTTCATCATAATCATCTTTTATAATATCGCCTTCATTTATAACGATTTTTGGATCCTCTAATATAGCACGTTCTATCAAATCAGTAATTATTTTTATATCATTAACTTCTTCAAAGTTTACATCATCAACATTATTCATAGCAAGTTCAGTAATGACTTCTATAGATAACATTAAAAATCTCTTTAATGATACTAATTCTTTTGGATTAATTCTTCCAAGTGCCAATTTTGATGCCAGTCTTTCTATATCTCCAATATCCTGAAGTAAATCCCTTATTTTATACATAAACTTTTGATTTTTATAGAAAAACTCTACATTATTAAGTCTTTTATTTATTTCATCTATATTTAATAATGGCTCTACTATTATTCTTTTTAAATATCTAGCCCCCATAGAAGTTTTTGTTCTGTCTATGGTGTCAAATAATGTCATTTTATTATTATCATTTCTTATAGTTTCTAAAATTTCCAAACTCGCTATTGTGGCATAATCCAAAGTCATTGAATCTTTTCTATTATATAGTTTAATATTTGAAATATGCTCAAGAGAAGTTTTCGAAAGCTCCTGTATATAAAATATAGTTGAACCTAATAATGATATTAAAAGAGACTTTTCTTCTATTCCAAAACTTTTTAATGATACTGTTTTGAAATGATTTGTTAATGTTTTATATGCATAAGAGTATTCTGCTGTATAATTAGCTGTTGTACTATAGAATATATTATTAAATTTATTTCTTATCTCTTTTATTATAATGCTTTCAGAAACCGATTCTATAGTCATAATTTCTTTTGGAGAGAATCTGATAATTTCTTCTGTAACTTCATTAATAATTTCTTTTACAGCTTCATTTTGATTTTCTAAATTTGAATTTATTTCTGTGGCATAAAGCTCTCCAGTAGAAATATCGCATATAGATATAGCAGCATTTTTTTCGCTTTTTGACACTATTATAGAAGCTAAATAATTATTGCTTTTTGATTCTAAATATTTATTTTCTGAAATAGTACCAGGTGTTATAACCTGAGTAACTTCTCTTTTTACTATACCTTTTGCAAGTTTTGGATCTTCCATTTGATCGCATATAGCAATCTTCATTCCTGATTTGACTAGTCTTGATAAATAATTATCTATAGCATGATAAGGAACTCCAGCCATAGGCACATTAGCTCTTTTTGTAAGTGTAAGCCCCAATATATCGGACACTATTTTTGCATCATCAAAGAATACTTCATAAAAATCCCCCATTCTAAAAAGAAGTATACTGTCATTATATTTATCTTTAATTTCTTTGTACTGTCTCATCATAGGAGTGAGTTTTTGATTTTCTTCTTTTGTTTCACTTCCGAAAAATGTTTCCTGCATATAGTTATCCGTTTATAATTTTTCTGATTAGTATAATATATTTTTGTTCTTTAATCAAATTTGAATTTTATTGCTTTTATAAAATCTATAATATCATTTGTAACTCAAAAGAACTAGGATAAGAGCTGTTACAAATTATTTAAAATCTAACAATTTTATTATTATCTATTTATTTAACTTTATATTACAGTTTTAGCATTTTATATTTTCAATATAGTATCAAGATGTATAAAAATTAATTATATAAAAATAAACTCTGCTGTTAGATTGAATATTAAAAATTACAGTATAAAAAATCTTAACAAAAATAAGCATTATAAAGTTTTACAATCTCAAAATTTAATGAATATTTGAAGTTATTTTCTGATAGGGAAAAATATATAAACAATATAAATGCAGATGATTAGGATAAAGTATTGGAACTCCCTCTTTTATATCTTTATATACAGAAAATGAATATGTTGTGTTAATGATGTCTGATCATGAATATTTATATAATACCTATATTTTTAATTTGGATATTTCTTCTATGGTAATGGACAAGCTAAAAAGAAATTCGTTTTTTAATGTAGCTTCAGGAGATAATTACAGATTAGTAATCCATTAGCATTGTCTTTTGGGTACTGTAACTTATATTAAAATGATAGTAATCTCATTAATTTGGTCAATGCTATAGACAGGGTTGCTTTACCTTATGTTCAGGTTTTACTTCTATAGAAAATAGCAGCAAAAAAGATAAATAGATGACTAAATAATAATAAAGCTAATAGCTTAATATTAATTAAACTATTAGCTTATATTTTTATGAAAAACTAATCACTAAAATTATTTGCTTAATCTAGATCTTAATTCTTCTAATTGTTTTTTAACTCTTTCTGGAAGTCTAGCACCGAACTTATTGAAATGAGCTTCTATTTGATTAGCCTGTTCTTTCCAAGCTTCAACATCAACTCTCATAAGTTCTTTGAAATCAGCTTCAGGTATATCTAAACCTTTAAGGTCTAAATCGCCCTCTTTAGGCATTTTACCGATAGGAGTTTCAAGAGCATCAATTTTACCTTCAACTCTCTCACACATCCATTTTAATACTCTTGAGTTATCACCGAATCCAGGCCATAACCATTTACCGTCAGCATCTTTTCTGAACCAGTTTACATAGAAGATTTTAGGAGCTTTATCGCCTAATTTATCTCCCATCTCAAGCCAATGCTTCATATAATCGCCCATATTGTATCCAGCAAAAGGAAGCATAGCAAATGGATCGAATCTTAAAGCACCAACAGAACCGATATTAGCAGCAGTAGTTTCACTAGCCTGACTAGCACCCATAAATACACCATGATCCCAGTTATAAGATTCATGTACTAATGGCATAACAGAAGCCCTTCTTCCTCCGAAGATGAATATATCGATTGGCACACCTTTAGGATCTTCCCAATCTTTACAAATTACAGGACACTGTCTAGCAGGAGCTGTAAATCTTGCATTAGGATGAGCACCTTTTTCACCACTTTCAGGAGTCCAGTCATTACCTTTCCAGTCTATACCATGTTTAGGAGCTTCTCCCATACCTTCCCACCATACATCACCGTCATCTGTTTCTACACAGTTAGTGAATATAGTGTTTTCTTTGATTGAGTCCATAGCCATAGGATTAGAATCATAAGAAGTACCAGGAGCTACACCAAAGAAACCAGCTTCTGGGTTAATAGCATAAAGTCTTCCATCTTCAGGGTTTATTTTCATCCAAGAAATATCATCACCTACAGTTTCACATTTCCAACCAGGAATTGTTGGCTGTAACATAGCAAGGTTAGTTTTACCGCAAGCACTTGGGAATGCAGCAGCTATATGGAATTGTTTGCCTTCTGGATTAGTTAAGCGTAAGATAAGCATATGTTCTGCCATCCAGCCTTCTCTTCTAGCCATAGCAGAAGCAATACGAAGAGCAAAACATTTTTTACCAAGTAAAGCGTTTCCGCCGTAACCTGAACCATAAGACCAAATTAAATTTTCATTAGGGAAATGAGAAATATATTTTTTCTCTATTGGAGCACAAGGCCATTTAGTATCTTTTTGTCCGTCAGCAAGAGGTGCACCTACAGAGTGTAAGCAAGGTATGAACTCACCATTGGCACCTAATACATCTAATACTTTAGTACCTACTCTAGTCATTATATGCATGTTACATACAACATAAGGGCTGTCAGTAATTTCTACACCGATTTTAGCTATAGGAGAACCAACAGGACCCATAGAAAAAGGAATTACATACATAGTTCTGTTTTTCATACTGCCTTTGTATAATTCTTTCATAGTGCCTTTTAATTTTTCAGGATCTTCCCAATTGTTAGTAGGACCTGCATCCTCTTTATCAGGGTAACTAATATATGTTCTATCTTCAACACGTGCTACATCTGAAGGATCACTTTTGAAAGAATGACTGTGAGGTCTTTTCTTAAGAGGTTTTGCTAAACCTAATTCTACTAAACCATTCATGCAGCTGTCATATTCTTCTTTAGTTCCATCACATACATATATATCTTTTGGCTGACACATATCTGCTACTTCTTTAATCCAAGCTTTAAGCTTCTCATGTTTTAATTCTTCAACCTTCATGAATATTACTCCTTATTAAAATTTGTTGCTTTCATTATACAATAAAATATCTTTTTAGTAAATAATTTTTGTAAATTTATTCAAATTTAAAAATAAATACAGGTTAAATATTTTTTTAGTAAAAAATAAAAATTTAATTTTATATATGTATATTATGAACTAAAAAAATGATATTCAGAATCTCTTATAATTATAGTATAATACTTATTTTTTATTTTTATGTTGACGTTATGCAAATTTACTATTTTAATTTAATAAAGTATTATGATAAAGTATTAAAAAGTGTTAATAAAGAAGTGCGTTCTAAATTAAAAAATGAATATAATCAAGTGTAAAAGGGGCAGTAACACCCCTCTACACAGAAAAAATATGATTAAAGTTTTATTATTTACTGAAAGTTACTGTTCCGCTTTCACCTTTGCCTTCAGGTACAGTAATACTTGCTTTACAAGTAACAGTTTCTTTATCTTTTGTGAAATTAAATTTTAAACTAACTTTATAAACTGTATTGGCTCCTCCTGAATATTCATATATTTCATCTTCAAAACTATAATCATAAGATGGTTTTTCAGATGTTAAATCCCAAGGTATTAAAGTTGTACTTCTTAGTTTACTAAATGATTTGATAACTCCTGTAGCATCTTCAGGTATTCTAAAGTTTACTAATCCTTCTGAATTAACTGACATAGTTGATGTTCCATTTTTGTATGTACCTATTAAATTTGTTGTTCTTACTTTTGAACAAGCAGTTGAAAATAGAGCTAAAGTTGTTAAAACTAAAACAATCTGTAGAATTTTTTTCATTTGTTTTACTCCTGTTATTTTGAAATTTATTAATAAAAAATTATATCTCGAGCTATAATTAATTATTTCAATGACTGGTAATTGTGAATGCAATACAAAAAGAAATATTGATTTATGTAATATTAAAATTGTGAAATTTTCATTAAAAGAATTTTTTTGTAAATTAGAATATTCTTTTATTAAATTATTTTGCTGTAGACTGTAGACTGTAGACTGTAGACTGTAGACTGTAGACTGTAGACTGTAGACTGTAGACTGTCTCTAAATTTGCTTATTAATATCATTCCCATAATGAGCTAAATTATATGTTAAATAATTTAAATGTCAATAACTATTATATATTTTTTTATTAATGCAAATATAACTTTATTATTTTATATAAGCATTTCTAAAATCATATATAGAAAAAATATCATATTTAACACCATGAAGTTTTTTGCTCTGCATAACAGTAGCTTTATCATAGTATATAGGTATAATAGCCATGTCTTCTTCTATAAGTATACGCTCGGCATCATAAGCAGCCTTTATCCTTATATCTTCATTGGCATTAGTCATAGCAATATCAACTAAATAATCATAAACAGCATTAGTATATCCGCCATCATTTCCCAAACCTTCAAGCTGAAAAAGTCTTAAATAACCAGCAGCCTGATTATAAGCAACACTAGTTCCCGCTTTTATCATTTGAAAACTTCCGTCTTTTATTGACTGCAAATATGTTGATGACTCTTCATATCTTAATTTTAAATCTATACCCAAATTGTTTTTATACATGTTTTGAATAGCTTCAGCAACAAAGAGTGATGAAGGATTTGTAGTTGTAATTAATTCTATGATAGGAAATTTTTTTATATCAGCATATCCAGCATCAGAAAGAAGTTTTTTAGCCTCTTCAAGATTTTTATTATAATCGCTTTCTTTTAGAGAAAAATATTCAGGAGCATTATCCCTAAAATTATTAGTTCCTATTTTTACATTGATGGGTACAAAACCATTAGCAGAAACTCTACCTCCACCTAAAACATTGCTTACTATATAATTTCTGTCTATTCCAAGAGCTAATGCCTTTCTTACCAATGGATTATTAAAAGGCTTTCTTTTTAAGTTAACCATATAATATGCTATAGATGTTATGGCAACTTCTCTACCTATGCCCTGCTCTATCAAAGAAGCTCTCTCATTTTCAGGTGCTTCAGGATAAAATAATATACTATCACCATAAATTGCAGCTACAGCAGTATTAACATCTTCCAAAAATTCAAAAGTTATTTTTTGAGCCTTTACATTATCTTTATCCCAATAATAAGGATTTTTCTCCATTACTATTTTTACAGCCTCATCATATTCAGTAATTATATAAGGACCATTTCCGATATAATGCTCTTTAGTTAAAGCCCAATCTTCTCCATAAGTGTTTATAATATCTTGCCTTACAGGTGAAGCAATATCACTTGCCATAGCCTCTTCAAAATATGGAAGCGGTATATCAAGTTCTATTTTTAAAGTATAATCATCTAAAGCATAAACTCCAAGCTCTTCTAAACTTTTTTCACCTTTCATTATACTTTGTGCATTCTTTATTATATCAAAGCCCAAAGAAAAAGGAGAAGCAACTTGAGGGTCTATCAATCTTCTTAAAGTATATACAAAATCATTCGCAGTTACTTCCTTTCCATCAGCCCATTTTGCATTTTCTCTTAAATGAAAGATATAAACAGTATTATTACTCATAGACTCCCAGCTTTCAGCAAGTGCAGGAATTATAGTACCGTCTTCATCTCTTTGAGTAAGAGTTTCAAAAGTATGTGTTATATAAACTGCAGTGTTTATCCCTTTAGAAAATGCAGGGTCTAAACTGCTTGGCATTCCTCCAACTGATACTACTATGCCGTCATTAGAAGTTTTATTATTTGAACATGATAATAAAAATATATTTATTAATAAAACTATTATAAAAATTTTCTTTTTCATAATATATATTCTCTTTATTTATACTTAATTTATTTAATAGAAAAATAATAAACAAATATATAATTATGTCAACTATATTATGTTGATTTATAGTATAATATCAAAAATATATTCAGCATCAACATAATCGCATAACCAAACTTTATTTTCAGACAAATAAAATTTAATACCATCTTCATATATTTGCTTGGCATTTATTTTTACTATAGCAGGCTTACCATGACGCTCCCCTACTTTTTTGGCTATATCTTCTGTTAATGATAAATGCACATGAAGTCTGTTCATTTTTTTAATGCCTTTATTTTTTATACTGTTTATATTATTTATTGAAGTACCATGAAAAAGTATTTCAGGAGGCTCTTTTTCTTCAAATTGCAAATCTACATTTATACTATGTCCCTGATTCGCTCTTATAAGAGTATGATTTTCATTAAAATTAAATCTATTTTTATCATTATATAATACTATCCTTTCAAGAATATATTCATCAATATTTTTTCCTTTTGATTTTATTTTTTCAATTAATTCATAAACATTAGCCCAGCCGTCATTAGATAATTCTAAATTTATATATTCAGGTTTATGCCTCAATACCAAACTAATGAATTTACTTAATTTTACTTCTTCTTTAGTAAGCTTATCATCTTTCATATTAATACCTTTAAAATTAATTATAAAAAAATAAACTATTTATTAATTATGTCAACTATCTTATCTTAATGTTATTATTTAATGAAACTTTATTGCCCCCACCTACCCGCCCCTATCTCTTGTAAAAAAATTATTTTACTTGTAATATAGAAAATATTTTAAGATTAATAAAAGGATATATTTATGGCTGTTATAGGTTTATCTGGAAACATATTATATAAAGATGTGTCAAGTCCTAAATCATTTGTTAATAAATCTTATATAGATTCTGTAAGCAGGGCAGACGGAATACCATTCATAATGCCGATAGTGGAAGATGAAAAAATTATAAAGGGAATGATAGAAAATATTGATGGAATCATAATGACAGGTGGAGTAGATGTGCACCCTTTCAGATTCAATGAAGAGCCTATGGGAAAAATCGGAACTATTTCGGCAGAGAGAGATGAATTCGATTTTAAAATTATAAAATATGCTGTTGAAATGAATAAACCCATATTTGGAATATGTAGAGGAATACAAGTTATTAATGTTCATTTCGGAGGGACTTTAATACAGGATATACCAACTCAAAGAAATACAAATATACTTCATGATCAAACAGCAGAATTGCATGTTGCTACACATAAAATTCAAGTTGTAAAAGATAGTATAATATATGATATGCTTGGAGAAAATTCAGAAGTTAATAGTTTTCATCATCAGGCTATAGATAAATTGGCTAAAGATTTCAAAGTTACAGCATCGGCTAAAGATGGTATAGTTGAGGCTATAGAATACAAGAAGAAAGATTCTTTTATATTAGGCGTTCAATGGCATCCTGAACTTATGAGTGCAAAAAATATAAAGATGCAAAATATTTTTGATATGTTTATAGGAGTTTGTAAATCAAGACAGTAAGTTTATATTATTCTATATGTAATCATAGCATTCATATCAAAATATAATGACGCTGAATATTGAGGATGATATATATATTGCCCTATTCTTAAATTTACTTCAGTATATATTCTATTTAAGAACTCATATTGAAAATGAGCATAAGCCCCTATAGAATGCCATAACTGCTTTGTATTATTCATATAAGCAAGCATATAATTAATTCCAACAGTTAAAGGCATTAAATCAAAAAGAAACATAGAATCTAATTTATATGATATATCATTTTGATCTCTAATCAAAAGTAAATCGTAATCTAAATGATATTTACCATACATATTATATATATATTTAAAAGTAACTCCAGCCTGCAAAATTAATCCTCTTCCTTCAAATAAGGATCGTAAAAAACTTATTTTAAATGTGGGAGTAGCTTCAACTTCAAATGATAAATTAGATGTTTTATGTGCGGCATTAATACCATTTGTGCCAAAATCATCTCTAGGACTATCAAAATTGATAAATCCTCTATTGGCATATGAAAGATAATAATTAAGCATAGAAACTTTCACATCTATATTAAAATACTGAGATATTGAACTATTAACAAATAATGTAAGTCTATTCATTTCTGCACTGATATGATCGCTTATACCTAGATCAGTTTGTATGCCTTCCCAAATATATCCTGGAAAAACATCTGAAATAAATCTATAGAATAATAATATTTTTCCGCCGCCATCTAAATATGGACTAAAACGCCCATTCAAATCAACACCTATATAAAGACCCGCCTGAACATTAGTTTGTGCTGTTAAAGGCTTGAATATCATCAATGTATATATAATTGTAAAAATAAATAAAAATTTTATTAACTTCATCTAAAACATTCAATATTATAATTACTTATATTATAACACTTTATAAAAATAAGTATATAGTTTATAAAAATAACATTTAAATATAAAAAAGGGCTTTTAATAAAAAAGCCCATTCTATAAATCAAATAAATAATTAATTTTTTATAGGAGTTACAATAGTATCTTCAAAATCATTATCATTATAAGTTTCATCATCAGAATAAGCTTCTTCAGCACTTACTAAAAGATTAGCTTCTGACTCACCTTCTTCAGACTTTTTAGATTTTTTCTTAGAAGCAGTAGTTTCAGAATTTTCATCATCATTATTTTTTGAAATTTCTTTAGAGCCTCCATTTTTCTGCTCTTCCAAATATTCAGCAAGTTTCTCTCTTACTTTATCAGCTCCTCCCATATTGAGAGTTTCTCTAATCTGTATCTCAAGCTCCATACGCATTTTAGGATCCGATGCAAGTAATTCTCTAACCCTTTCCTTACCCTGTGCAATCTGCTCTCCATTATAATAAAACCAAGCACCGCTTCTAGTGATGATTTTTGCTTCCATTGCCAAGTCTATCAAAAGTCCTTCAGATGATATACCCTTACCAAATATTATCTCCAAATTAACAACTTTAAATGGAGCAGATAATTTATTTTTAACAACTTTTATTTTTACTTTATGCCCTATAGTATCATCGCCTTTTTTAATCCATTCAGTTCTTCTTATATCAAGTCTTACAGAAGAGTAAAATTTCAAAGCCTTACCACCTGTAGTAGTTTCAGTAGGTCCAGCACCGTATCCAGTAGTAGCAATATTCTGTCTTAATTGGTTAATGAATATTACAGCAGTATTTGTATTGCTTATAATAGCAGTAAGTTTTCTTAAAGCATGGCTCATAAGTCTAGCCTGCAAAGCTATATGAGCATCCCCTATATCTCCTGCAAGTTCAGCTTTAGAAACTAATGCTGCAACAGAGTCCACAACAACTATATCGAAAGCAGTAGAAGAAACAACTTTCTCTAATATCTCAAGAGCTTCCTCACCGCTGTTCGGCTGAGAAATATATAAATTATCTATATCAACGCCCAAAGCACTTGCATATACAGGATCAAGAGCATGTTCAGCATCTATAAAAGCGGCATAACCTCCAGCCTTTTGAGCCTCAGCTATAATATGCAAAGTTAATGTAGTTTTACCTGAAGCCTCATGTCCGTAAATCTCTATGATTCTTCCACGAGGAACTCCTCCAACACCAAGAGCATGATCTAAAGTTAATGCCCCTGTAGATATAACTTCAACATTAACAGTTTTATTACTTCCGAGTCTCATAAAAGAACCCTGACCGTATTTTTTATTTATCTGATCAGTAATAGCTTCAATAGCTTCATTCTTACCGTCTTTTTTTACTTCAGCAGTTTCTTTCTTTTTAGTAGCCATATTTTAAAATTCTCCTAAAAACAATATAATAATATACTAAATTATTCCAAAACCCAATTAATAAATAATAGTATTTTTCATATCTCAGCTCTTTTATTGATTTTAAGCATGCAGCAGATAATGTACATTTCTGTATGTATTTTCAATAAGAATCGAAAGAACCACATTTTATACTAAAATAATTAATTATACAACATCTAAAAATTGTTTAATAATGTTAAAAATTAAATAGTTTTGAAACAAATCTATTGTACAAAAATACATTATTTTGTCAAGCTATTATTATTAAAAAAATAAAAAATTAATAAAAATGGAATATCTATATAGGAAATTAATAAAAAGCCCCTTATAACAGGAGAACTAGCACCCAGTTGGGTTGACTTACCGTTGCTTCCTTCCGAACCTGGCGGATTCATCATCAACTGCCGTAGAACCCTGTTATAAGAGATATAAAAATAAAAAGAACATATATACGGAAAGAGTGGGATTCGAACCCACGGTGCGGTTAAGCACACACGACTTCCAATCGTGCTCCTTCGACCAACTCGGACATCTTTCCTTAATAATCAAACGTGCCTGAGAAGATTTGAACTTCCAACCTTCAGAACCGCAATCTGATGCTCTATCCAATTGAGCTACAGGCACATAATTTTTTAGTTTTGAGATTATAACATAATTAATATTTTTTTGCAAATTTAATTGAATGAATATTAATAAAGTTGACTTATCAAATTATTTGTATATAATAAATCTTATGAATAAGTTAATTAAAATAATTACAAAAATCGCATCGCATCGCATCGCATCGCATCGCATCGCATCGCTAATTTTATATAAAAATAACACAAAGAATATATACTATAAAAAATCCATAATTTTATTTATTAAAAATATTATGTTCACTCTTAAAAGTATAATATCTATAAAACGGTATATCAATTTATATCTATATAATAAATCACAAATAATTTAAGGAGCATACAATGTTATCAAATGGATTACAAGAACAAAATATTAAAGAAACAAGAGAAGGAGATGAAAGATACTGCAGTTTCTGTGGTAAAATAATTACCAAGCATGATGAAATATGCGGATATTGCGGAGCAAGACAAATGATGTACCCTGCTAAAAAAATGGAGTACGCTTTTAATTTTATTCATATTTTTGCCCGAATTTGCAGCTCATAGATTTTATGCGGGAAAACCAATAACAGCAATACTATTTATATTAACTGCAGGCGGATTTTTAATATGGTGGATAATAGATCTCATTATGATTTTAACTAAAAATTTTAAAGACTCTCAAGGAAGAAAAATAAAATCATAAAAGTATAAAATTGATATATCCTGATTATATAATTAGTATATAGTAAAGGAAATAAAAATGAAAAAATTATTAATTATAATGCTAATAATACAATGTCTTTTAGTGTCATGTTATGACACAGCAGAAAAAAGAACAGAAAAATGGATAGATAAAGTATCAGGAAAAGCATACAGTTATGAAGAAGGCAATGAAAAAATTTGGATTGGATTTTCAGATTATAATTTTGTCATTCAGTCATTGGAAGATGAAAATAATTTATGGGGAGCCATAGCAAACGGATTATTATTTATAGGTTCTGCAGCATTATCAGAATATATAGAATCTCCTAAAAAAGATACAGCCTTATTTAAATTTGCAGATTCATATATGTATTTTGAAATTAAAAATGATACTATAACTAGCTATTCATTAGATACAACAAATAATATTACAAAAAGTACAAATATCATAATATTTAAATATGATGATGAAATAACAAAAAGATATGTTACAAATTTGATGGAAATGAATGATTATTTTGCAACAAATGAGTAGCAAAAAGGAAAATAAATGAAAAAGCTTATAGAAAGAATTAAAATATTTTGGAGTATGTATATAGTATTATTCATAATATTCTGCATAGGTTCCATGATAATTATGAATAAAATAAATAAAGATGCTGTATCAATACCAATTATTATTATAATAGCGATTGCCTTTATAATAATATCAATATTATCTATTACATCATCTCAAGACAGTAAATTATTTAGTATACTCTACAAATCAAGCAGAATTACAAGATATATAATGAGTATATTTACAGAAGCATATAGAAGATACGGAGTTGTGACTAAAGACAAAAGATTAGTATGTTCAAAATGCGGATGTACTTATACAAGAACTCATTCATCTAAATGCGACAGATGCGGAAGCACTTTACATTGGAATTAATAATATAATTAAAAAATAATTACTAAAAATCAATCGTATTAAATTGATAAACTATAATTTATAAGGAGATATTTTTTATGGAAGAATTAATAAAAATTCAAAATGAAATAAAAGAAATGGATAAACAAATCCTAGAAATTTGTAAAGAGAATAAAGAAATTGATAAACAATATACAGGTATGCAAATATACTTTAGCCCTTTAGTTATAAATCCTACAATAATGTTTTTAGGAATTAATACAGGAGCTGGTAATTTAAAATGGACAAACAAAAGAGCACAAAGATTTGAACCTTTAGATGAAATAGATTATATAAAATATGGATATAGATTTGCAATACAAAATAGAAAATTATTTGAAAGTATAGGAAGAATTGATTTATTAAAGAATGCCTTCAAAACTAATTTATATTATATAGGAACTGAAAATCAAAAGAATATAAAAAAACTATTTACTAATCTTCAAAATATTACAGGAATTGACTATTACAATAAATTTCATCAATATGTAAAAATATTAATAAAAAATATAAAACCTCAAATATTAATTTGTGAAGGAAAATATGTATTTAATGTAATAAAATCAATATACAAAATAGAAAATCAAAATATAAGAGAAGTTGAAAATAGCCATATAACAGTAACAAAATTACATAATATATGTATAGTAGGATACAAGAGATGTTTAAGCAGTATAATAAACAGAGAGATACTAGCAAAAGAATTAAAAAAATTAATAAATAACATAGAAACCTATTAATAAACTATATATAAAAAGGATAAAATTATGAAAAAACTAATAATTTTTTTATGTTTATTTATAGCTCAAAACATTTTTGCTGATTCTGTAAATATAGAATATTACTATTATACTAATGAATTATATCACAGTACATTAAAAGCTAATATAATAC